>JBAVUV010000689.1:0-1892 GCA_049696955.1 Candidatus Sulfotelmatobacter sp.
TCGCATGCCCGGACTGGCACGGTGACCCGCAAGATGATCGAAGTGGCGCACAGTGTGGAAGGTGTCGATATGGTGGCCGCGCTCTCCGGCTTTAGCGCCCTGCAGCAAGTCAATACTCCGAATCTTACCGTGGCCTACGTGATCCTCAAGCCGTTTGATCAGCGCCGTCGCAGCGCAGCGGAGATCAACACAGAACTGAACGCCAAGTTTGCGAACATCAAGGATGGCTTCACCTATGCGTTGATGCCGCCACCCATTCAAGGTTTAGGCAACGGCTCGGGGTATTCGCTTTATCTCGAAGATCGAGCTGGCCTCGGGTATGGTGCTCTGCAGAATGCGTTGAGCACGTTCCAGAGCGCGGTCGCGCAAACCCCAGGGATGACCTTTCCTGTTAGTTCCTATCAGGCCAACATCCCGCAACTCGAAGTCAAAGTCGATCGGGTTAAAGCTAAGGCGCAGGGGGTGGAGCTAGCCGATCTATTCGACGCCCTGCAAACCTATCTCGGTTCGGTCTATATCAACGACTTCAACATATTCGGACGCGTCTACCGGGTCATGGCGCAAGCCGATGCCTCTCATCGCCAGCGAGCGGAAGACATCGGCAATCTGCGTGTGCGCAATGCGCGCGGTGAGACGGTACCGATAGGCTCGATGGTGACGGTCGTACCGAGCTATGGACCTGATCCGGTCATGCGCTACAACGGCTATCCCGCCGCCGATCTTATCGGCGATTCCGATCCCAGAGTGCTCTCCTCCGGACAGGTGGTCACCAAACTGACGGAGATCGCCAACAAGGTGTTGCCCCGCGGCATCGTGCTTGAGTGGACAGACCTGAGCTATCAGCAGGTGACACAGAGCCACGCAGCCGCTGTGGTATTTCCACTGGCTGTGATGCTGGCCTTCCTTGTGCTCGCCGCTCTCTATGAGAGTTGGACGCTGCCGCTTGCGGTGATTTTGATTGTGCCCGTGTGCATGTGCGCGGCACTTCTTGGCGTATGGCTCACGGGCGGTGACAACAATGTGTTCGTGCAGGTGGGCTTGGTAGTTTTGATGGGCCTGGCCTGCAAGAACGCAATCCTCATCGTTGAGTTCGCTCGAGAGTTAGAGATCCAGGGCAAAACCATCGTCGAAGCTGCGCTCGAAGCCTGTCGCATGCGTCTGCGCCCGATTGTGATGACCTCCATCGCCTTTATCGCCGGTTCGGTCCCATTGCTCATAGGTCACGGCGCCGGCAGCGAAGTTCGCGCCGCGACTGGCATCACGGTCTTCTCGGGAATGCTCGGGGTAACACTGTTTGGTCTCTTTCTGACTACGGTGTTCTACGTAGCTTTGCGCACGTGGACGAAGAAAGAGGTTCGCGAAGAATCGGACGAGTCCCGCGAAGAATGGGAGGAGAGCAATGCTTAATGGCAAATCAGTTCTGGCGGCAGTGCTCTCTCTTGGACTCACCGCGTGTTCCGTTGGTCCGCGCTACAAACAGCCAACGCTCGTACTTCCGCAGCAGTTCACCGCCCCCGACATAGCTGCCGTTGACGCCGGTCCTCATGCGGACGCGAACGATTCAGAGTTCTGGCATAGCTTCCATGACCCGGAGCTCAGCTCGCTTGTACTGCGCGCGCTCAACGCGAATCACGATCTGCGGGCTGCACTGGCCCACTACGACAGCGCCAACGCCTTATTGCATGAAGCAAAATTCGATCGCTATCCCACGGTAACGATGAGCGCGAACGGGGGAAGACAGGAGGTCAACCATTTCCAGGCATTTGGTTATCCGCGGAATAGTAGCTTTTTCAACGCAGCGGGCATTGCGAGTTGGGAACTCGATTTCTTCGGCCGCGTTCGTCACAACATTGAGGCACAACGCCAGCGTACTCTTGCCGATGCCAGTGATC
>JBAVUV010000690.1:0-1659 GCA_049696955.1 Candidatus Sulfotelmatobacter sp.
GCCCTGCAACTGGCGAATTTCTGGCAGGACGTTTCGATCGACTACGCCAAAGGCCGCATCTATCTTCCGCTCGAAGACCTGTGCCGTTTCTGCATAACCGAAGAAGATCTGGCTCAAAACCGCAACACGCCTGCCTTTTGCCAGATGATGGAATTTGAGGTCGACCGCGCTCGCGAATGGTTTGCCCTGGGATTGCCGCTCATAAAAAAGGTAAATGCCCAACTCGCGGTCGATCTCGAACTTTTCAGCCGGGGTGGCCAGGAAATTCTCGACGCCATCGAGCGCCAGCATTTCGCCGTACTCGGCAATCGACCGGTAATCTCAAAGCCGCGCAAACTGGCGCTGGTGGCCCGGGCCGCCATGGGGAAACTGCTGGGGAGTAGATCATGACCGCCGGCGCCCAACCCGTCCCCGCTTCCTGGACTCCCGCACCCGCGCAACTAACCATGGCGTATTCCGTCTGCCGCGGCATCACCCGCGCCAGCGCGAAAAATTTTTACTACGCGTTTCTTGTCCTGCCCAAGCGCAAACGCCAGGCTCTCTGCGCCGTTTATGCCTTCATGCGCCGTTGCGATGACATCGCAGACGATCCTGGTCTCACGGCCCCCGAGCGTCGCCACAAGCTCGATTCCTGGCTCGACGCCCTGCACCGATCCCAGCACGGCCATCCCTGCGACGATCCCGTTCTTCTCGCCCTGAGCGATGCGCAGCGCCGCTTCACGATTCCCGCCGGCTTGCTAGACGAACTCGCCCTCGGCACTGCCATGGATGCGGTCGATTCCGCCGATTCAAATCCGCAGTCCTCCAATGATGCCTCGACCCTAGATCTTTCCGTGCGCTACAAGACCTTCGAGGATCTCAAGCTCTATTGCTACCGCGTCGCATCCGTTGTCGGTCTGGTCTGCATTCATATCTTTGGATACCGCGATCCCGCAGCCGAACCACTCGCCGAGCAGTGCGGCCTTGCCTTCCAACTCACCAACATCATTCGCGACGTGAAAGAAGACGCTTCCATGGGCCGGGTGTATTTGCCCGAAGAAGATCTTGCCAGGTTCAAGCTCTCGTACGCCGATATTCTCGCAGCCCAGGATACCGTGCCTCTTCGGCCTGTCCTTGCTTTTGAGGCCGACCGCGCCCGCGAATATTACCGCGCTGGCGACGAACTGCTGTCGTATATCTCTGAAGACAGCCAACCCGCCCTCTACGTGCTGGTAAACATCTATCGCAAGCTTCTGGAGAAAATGGCTGATTGCCACTACGACGTTTTTACCGCTAAAGTGAGCCTCACCGTCAGCGAAAAACTCCGCGTCCTCGGCCAGGGCTTCTGGCAGCGCATCACATGAAGACTCATCCGAGCCCAACGGCACCGAAAGAAAACCTGGTCATCCCGAGCGTGCCTGCGGGGCAGGTGAGGAACCCGCCGTCGCATGCGGCGCCCATGCACTCGACGCGTCGCAGTTTCTAATGAACGACAAAGCCACAGAACGCTCAGTCGCCATTGCCGGCGGCGGTCTCGCCGGATTGGCCGCCGCCTGCGCGCTCGCCGATTCCGGCCTGCGCGTCACGCTGTTCGAACGGCGGCCCTACCTGGGCGGGCGCGCATCCTCTTACGAACATCCTGGTACTGGCGAGGTCGTGGACAACTGCCAGCATGTTCTC
>JBAVUV010000691.1:0-6979 GCA_049696955.1 Candidatus Sulfotelmatobacter sp.
GTTTGTCGGACATGCTGAGCACTGACGTGGGAGAGTCTGCCCATCTGCACACTATCTCTCCGGAACGGTTACATCAGGTTCTTGCCGACTTGCGCATAACACCCAGCGCCGCAATCGATCCGACCACGGTGAGCCGCCTTGCCCAATTCAGTAATGCGGATATCGTGGTCTGGGGGCAGTACGTCAAGTTCGGGGACCAGATTCGTATCGATGGCACCCTGCAAGATTTAAAGCGCAACCGCCGGGTACCAGTAAAAATTGAAGCGGCAAGCGAAAAAGAGATTCCTGCCGCCGTTGACCGTCTGGCCGATCAGATTCGTCAGAATCTCTCCGTCTCTTCCGATGTCTTGAAGGAATTGAAGGCCAGTTCATTCCAGCCATCCTCTCAATCTGCGCCTGCGCTCCGCGACTTCAGCCAGGGCGTGCAACTGTTACGTGAAGGCAAGAACCTGGACGCGGTCAAAATGCTCCAGTCCGCTACTCAGGAAGATCCTCAGTTTGCGCTCGCTTACGCGCGGTTGGCCGAAGGCGACTCCGCTCTCGGGTACGATACCCAGGCAGAACAGTATTCGCGCAAAGCTCTCGAACTCAGCCAGCACCTTCCCTTGGCCGAGAAATATCTGATCGAAGCCAACCATGCGCAAGTCATGAAGGACAACAAGAAAGCCATCGAGGCGTACGAGAACCTCGCCAAAACTTTCCCTGATAACACGGATGTGGAGTATGCGCTGGGGAGTCTTTATTCAGACAATGGCGATTTCGACAAGGCTCGCGCCCAGTTTGCGAGTATTTTGAAAGGCGATCCTAAGAATATAAAGGCGCTTTGGCAAATTGGCAGCGTGGAGTTTCTGCAAGGTAATCCTGAGGCAGCCTTGGAACCGCTCAGCAAAGGCTTGAGCCTGGCGGTTCAGGTCGATAATCCCGAGCAAAAGGCACTCATTCTGCAGGCGCTGGGAATTTCCTACCGGCAGATGAACAAGCCGGATGAAGCCATACGCAATATTCAAGACTCGATGGAAATTACCCGCAGGCTGGGCATGCAGCGGTTGCTGGCCAACAGCCTGTCTGAATTGGCTCAGGATCAGATCACCCTCGGCAAGCCCGATGCGGCGACGGCCAGCTATGACCAGGCGCTGCAGATCCTGCGGGATATTGGGGTCAAAAAAGATTACGGCGACATCCTGATCAATCGCGGCGTGCTTTACCAGACGCGTGGGGATTATGACAAAGCGCTTCAGGACTACAAGGAAGCGTTGCAAATCCAGCGTGATGCCAACGATGTTAATTATCAGGCATTGTGCCTCAGCAATATTGGCGACGTATATTTCGCGAAGTATGACACGGACAACGCACTCATTTATTACCAGCAATCCCTGCAGCTACGACAAAAGCTGAACGAGCCTTTTTATTTGGCGGAAACGCTGACGTCGCTCGGCGAAGTCTACACAGCCATGGGGGATTACGATCAAGCCCTGGCAAGCCTGATGAATGCGCTTGATGTTGCCCGCAAGGCTGCAGATACCAAGGATGCCGCGGGAGCTTCCGAATCCATTGGAAAGGTCCTTATGTATCAGGGACGGCTGGGAGCGGCGGTGAGCGCCATGCAGGATTCTGTGAATGCCTTTCGCTCCACTAACAATAAGAGTTTTGAGCTGGCGGATTCTCTCAATAATCTCGCGGACACTTTAGCCCTGGTTGGCCGCGGCAATGAGTCTGGCAAGCTTCTGGACGAGGCAACCGCGATTGCCGCTGACCTGAAGAACGAAACTGTTCATAGCGAGCTTCTGAACACTCAAGGAGACGTGGCTTACTATGGCGGAGACTATAAGGCGGCGAATCGCTCTTACGAACAAGCTGCGGTGGCTGCAGCCAAGAGTAAAGACCGCGAAAACGTTTTGATCGCCAGGATGAACCTGGCTCGGGTTGCCATTGCCGAGGGCCGTTCGCAACCCGCTGTGGGCGAATTGCGTGCCGCCGTCCAACAGGCTGACGGCATGCATTTGAAATATTATTCGCTCCGCAGCTCCGTCGACCTGGCGGCCGCGATGATCAAGAATAAAGATTATGCGCACGCGCGTCCGGAGTTGGAGACTGCGCTGAATAGCAGCGAGAAGCTTGGCCTGCGCCTGGAAACGGCCCGCATTCACTACTTGCTCGGAGACGCCGATCAATTCAGCGGAAGTGCCGGTGAATCGAGTCAGCAGTATGAATTGGCGCGCAATTTATTCGAGGAGCTCAAGAAAGATCCTGGTGCGGAACACCTCCTGGAGCGCTCCGATCTCCGAACAATGTACGCCTCGGCGAACCACACCACGACTGCGGCAAAATAGATTTTGCGACCTGAGCCGCGAGATACTCCACTCAAAGAGAAACCCGGTAACGCCTTCCTTTCGGAAAGCGTCACCGGGCTTATTCCCTTCGTATTCCCGTCCCCTACTTCGTCACCGTATAGCTTTCCGAGACGGAGTTGTTGGAGGACTTGGGGTCGTCATCGGAGCTCACCGTGGTTACGGAGCTGAACTTCGTATTCACAGTGGCCGTGGATAAAACTGGGATGTTAACCGCTAGGACCACGCCTTTCAACTTCGAGATACTCACTAACTGCCCAACGTTGCAGGTGAGAATCGCAACCGTTGTGCTGGTCCCAACCGTTGTGGTCACTGAGCAACTCGTTCCGGAGCTCGGGACCGAGCACCCTAACAGGCTGCAGCTTACCAGCGCGTAGCTGGCGCTCAAGCTTCCATTCAGTACTTTATTTGGAACGGTGAAGGTTGAGGTGATGACCACATTGTTGGCGGTGGGCGAACTGAGATTTATCACACCAGCGTAGTAGTGCCCTGTCGTGCCTCGTTCGATGCTGTCAGTAACGGGCAGCTCGACGATGGCCAGGTCTGCCGCAGGAGCAGCCGAAACCGAGAAAGCCACGGAAGAGGTGCTGTGATTTCCGGCGTTGTCGGTTGCATTAACGGTGAAGCTGTAATTTCCTGCGGTGGATGTGTTGATTGTCCCACCGCTGGAAATGTTAATAGTGCCGCCGCCGGGAAGAGTCTCAGTACCGATACAACTTGCGACGCCAGAACCGAGGCCGTCGGAACAGGTGTACGTCACCGTAACGGGTGGCCCGTTCAGGTAGTAGGGTCCGGCGGGGCTGAGCGCGGGTCCGGTGATGGTTGGTGGCTGCAGATCGATCTTGAATGGACCCGCAGCGACGGCAACGCAGTTTCCCGCCAAATCGCAAGCCTGCAGAGAATTGGTGGGTGCTGCCGGATTAACGGTGTTTGCAGCTACGCTTGTGGAAACCGAGACTGTTTCAGATTGGCTGCCCTGGATGCCGCTTACAAGTGGCAGGAAGCCGGATCCCGAAACATTCGCAACGTAGTCTTGATCGGTCACCGCGCACGATACGGTCTGGTTCGCGTTGTACCAGACGCTGGTGCTGGGTGAGCTGCAGGAGAAAGTAGGCGCCACGGTATCCACGCCGAAGGTCACGTAGCGGAACGATGCCCAGTTTGCGGTGGGGTCGGTGAGTTGTGATCCTTGCGGATTGAAGACCAGTTCTTCCGTCAGGGCGCAGTCGGTCGTGAAGAAGTGCAGGTTGTAGATGCCATCCCCGGAAGTCGCGAGGTTGACCAGCGACGCCGAAAAGGATGGCGTGGTCGAAGGCGAGCAAAGCGGCGTTCCAAAATTTGGGTTCGCCGTCGGGTTGAACAAGGTTGTATCGCTCGGAACCGGATACGTAGTATCCGGCAGAGGGCTGGTCGCTGGCGTCACGCCATAAGTCACGCTATAGGCAGGCGCTGCAACGAATCCATTGGTCGGCGGATTGATTGCCCCTGGAGCATAGCTCGCCGGGTTAGCAGTGAAGGTCACGCTTGCTGGATTCGGCGCCTGTACCCAACCATCCGATTGAAAGGAACTGGTTAACGCCGTGGAGGGGAGCGGCATGTTTACCACCGGGATGAAGATCGAGTTTTTCCCGGCGGTGGTACCGCCGGGCGACGCATCGGCCGCACCTTTGAATTGGGTTAACGTATCGAGAGGGCAGAGGTCGCCGGCTACGCTGCCCGTAAGTTGGCAGTTCCCTGCCGAATAAGTGGCGGGAGATGTGGGAGTCGCTGTATTTGGTTCCAGCGGCGTGCAGGGCGCGGTTTGGCCAGGCGCACACAGCCAGTTGTCGCTTCCCATCAACATGCCCGGTCCCGTGCCCGTAGCGCAGGCGGCGCTGGGAAGGCCCGTCAAGACGTTGCTGCAAGCGTCGGCCGCGGGACTACCCACAGGACCATACAGGAAATTGAATCCGTTTACCGGCCCGTCTGGCGACGCAAACTGCAGCGCGTCATATAGACTTCTGGCCGTGTTCGGATTGGTCGGGTCGCAGTTACTACCGCTGGTCGAGCCGCCGCTGGTGCATTGGATAAGAAATCCTTTGCACATCGGATTTCCCAAAGAATCAACTTCGCCCGCCATCCGCAGGCAAACCGCCGGGGCAGCCGATGAGCCGGCTACGAGCTGAGAAAAAAGCGACTGCGGCACGCCAATATCGGTAATGCTGGGCACGGCTCCCGAAGGCGGTGGGCTTTGAGCATCGTTGTCCACTATCGAGATATTTTGGCCGGGGCCGCTGTCGAGCGTATAGGTTTGTGACAGCGAAGCAGGATTCGAAGGGTTGATGGGATTGCCGGTGATCGTGCCGCCAGGCGTGACTCCTGCCAGGCTGCAATTCGTTACCAGGTGAAGCGTGGCTGCGCCAAGAAGGCCGCCCGCGTCGGTTAGCTGAACAGAGAGCGACTGAGGGCCAGCCTGCAACACCGGGGAATACAGGCTCGGCGTGCCAGCCGGGAAAACTGCATTCATCAGATTCAACGGTTGGACGCCGTAGGCGGCCGGAACGCCTGCTAAATCAGGGTTTTGGCCGGTGAGCCCGCTGGCCGCCGATTCGTAGCTCGATTGGAAACAATTGGACGTACCTGCCGGAAAGCCTGTGAATCCCTGAAAATTCGGGTCGCCTCCGTAGCAAACGTTTGTTGTCGTCGTTGTTGAACCGCCGACCGTGTCTGCGATCTGGATTGTATTGTCCTGAAATACGTTGCCCGATCCGTCCGGAGTCGACGAAAGCACGGCGCTGGGGTTGGCGGGGCAGGACAGATTCACTGGGACTGTGTTCACCGGATTCCCTGGCGAATTGGGCCAAGTGACGCCGGAGAATAGGGACGGATTTATGTCCAGCGCGCTGAAGAGTTTGATCGCCCCATACGCGCCATTCATCGGCACGGTGAGACTTCCGGGGCTCGAACCGATCGTAAAGTTGATCGTCAGCGTCGCCGTCTCCAGGGTCGACGCGGGGGCCAGAGAAGCGTTGAAGTGCAGCGTTACCTGGCATGTACTTGGCGAGGTGATTGTTCCCGTGCAGGAATTTCCGTCGATCACGAAGTCGCTCGGATTCGAGCCGGGAGCACCCACCGTTGCCCCTGAAAAGGCGACGGAACCACTTCCGCTGAGAATCACCGTGACACTATCGGGAGCGCTGGCGAGAGGCAATCCTGTCGTGGGAAAGGGCGTTTGCGTCGGTACGCCGTAGGAAAGATCACCAGGAGATACCGACACGGTTTGCGCACGCAAGCCCTGGGGAGCGATTGCGAAGGCTAAAAGTACAGGAACAACAAACGCCATCGGGCGGAAATTGGCTTTAAACGATCTCATGGTTTGATCCTTCTCCCGGGATACGGGACTCGACATTGACCCACGACAGCTAAGTTACGGGGAATCAATTACCGGGCATTAGCGCGGGGCGAATCGCTCCGCTTTCGGCGTTCGCGCTGGAACGGGGGGAGTTGAAATCCAGCCCGGTACGACGTTGCAACGAATGACGCGGCCCTGAGCGTCAATTCGTTCAATCGTCCGGGAAGCGCACCCATATTGCCTTCTCACGCGGCAATTGTCAACTGGCAAAGCGAAAATCAGAGCCGTATCCGCTGCTGCTCCGTGCAGTATTCGCCCTCGATCTGATTGCGCAAGCCGTCAGGGTCGGAAAATGGGACCGGCGATCGTGGGCAACGTCTAAGGATTTCGCCGAAAGGGCGGAAGAGGCTGGGGACAGCATCCGCATATAGGCCTACTAAAATGCAAACGCTTCACTGCTGTTGTTGTTGGGCATCGACGAGATGCGATTGTTGGGTCTCGTCAAGAAACTGGGACCACTCTTCGTCGGCGGCAAACTCCTCATCCGGGGGCAGCACGGCTTGGGACGGCGTGACCCGAACTCGAACCTGGAGCTGCGTTTCAGCTTTTCCCTTCATCACGCCCATGGTGGGAGGAACGTCGGCATAGTCGCGGCCGATTGCGGTGCGAATGTGCTTCTCACCCGCTCGCCGGTTCATTGTAGGATCGAAACCAACCCAGCCAATGCCAGGAAGAAGCGCTTCCACCCATGCATGCGTAGCTCCATCCGCTGAGGGATGCGAATTCTGGCTGTCGTGATTCTGGCTGTCCTGGTAAAGATATCCGCTCACATAGCGACACGGAATTTTCGCGTTTCGCACCAGAGCGATCATGATGTGAGCAAAATCCTGACAGACGCCCTTCCGCGACCGCAGTGCATCTTCGATGGGAGAATTTACTGCGGTGCTTTTCTTTACATAGCTGAAAGTGCGATGCACCCCGGCGGAAACATCCTGCAGAAATGCCAACGGGCTTCGGCCTTCCCTTTCCGCTACGCCGATCTCCTTCGCCAACTCCTCAAGTTCCGGCGATGAACGAGCAAAATGGCTGGGCATCAGCATGTCCCAGTAATCTTTCTTGTCGATCAACTGCTCCAGATGACTCCACGCTTCGTAATTCATGGACTCGGGAACCGTGGGCTGAGGGTCAATATTTACCAGAGCGTCCGAGATAATGGTGAGTTGGCCATGGCGGGCGGGCAAGTCGAAGTGGTGCACTAAATTTCCGTAGGAATCCGTATAGCCAAAAATTCGGGCGCGCG
>JBAVUV010000692.1:0-2157 GCA_049696955.1 Candidatus Sulfotelmatobacter sp.
GCTCGTGCTGCTGTATCCGACCACATTGATGCTGGCGCAATCCGCTTCGGGGCGCACACTCTGGGGAATGGCAAAGCATCGAACGTGGGCCTGGGTGGTGCTGGCCGAGGGTATCTCGAACCTGATCCTTAGCATCATTTTGGTGCGTCCTTACGGAATCATGGGAGACGCTATCGGCACCGCCATTCCTCTTACTTGTTCCATGATTCTTTTTTTGCCCCTTCATCTCTGCCGCCTGCTGGGGATCAAACTCACGACTTATCTCTATCGCGCATTTGTCCTGCCTATCCTGTTATGCATCCCTCTAGTGGCAGTTCTTCTACTTATGCAACGCTGGTACGTCCCGCATCGCCTGGGTCCGCTTCTGGTACAACTGGTAATAGCTTGCCTGGTATACGCACTCGGCCTCGCATGGGCGTTCTGGACGAATCGTGCGTGGGATGTGGGAGTCTTAGGCGCGAATAAAGAAGACGAAATATCGCTCGCCCTGGTGGAGACATATCAGGAGGAAGCGTAGAAGTGGATTCAGGACGGGACTAAGGTGAAGCAGACAGGTCGAATCTTGACTCACTTGAAAACGGTAGCGGCATGCGCCCTCGGCCGAGTTCCGGCGGGACGATCGCTCACCGTATTTCCTGATGACATCTTCCTTGTCAGCTACTTCCGTTCCGGCAGCACATGGTCTCGTTTTCTATTCGGAAACTTCCTCCAGGACGAACCTGTCACCTTCACCAACATGGGACGGTTGGTGCCGATGATCTACGATTCGCCCGATCGCAGGCTGCGCAGGTTACCCCGCGTCCTGAAAAGTCACGAATGTTTCGATCCACGATATCCCCGCATCGTCTATATCGTTCGCGATCCGCGAGATGTTGCTGTGTCCTTTTATTTCTACAATCTTAAGGTGCGGGTTATTCCCGATGGCTACTCGATGGATGAATTCGTCGATCGCTTTGTAGCCGCCAACGTGGTTCCCTATGCTGACCGGGTGGGGTGCTGGCAGGACCATGTGCTCAGTTGGGTGCGCCTGCGCGAAGGCAAGCCCGGATTTTCCATGGTTCGCTACGAAGACCTTCTGCTCGACCCCGCGAAGGAACTCAGGAATCTGGCGCCGATGCTGAGGATTGATCTCAGTCCAGAGCGCATCGAGCGCGCAGTGCGTTTAAGTTCCGCCAGCCACATGCAATCTCTGGAGAAGGAACAATCAAAGCAATGGGGAACCACAAAGGACACGCGCCAGGATATTGCGTTTGTGCGCGAGGCCAAGTCCGGTGGGTGGCGGAACAAACTCTCGCCACGCTCGGTCAAGACCATCGAGCAGGCCTGGGGAACAACAATGAAAGAACTGGGCTACGATCTGGTAATGGATGCCGATGCTGACCGCGAATTGGTAAAAGGCTAAGCCGCTAGCAGTGTAATCGCAGTAGTGACCACAGGTTGCAACGATGAAACGATCGAAAGAGAACAGAGTTCGCCGGGTTCTGGGGGCAGCTCTTAAAGTTTTGACCGGAAAACAACTGGCGGGACGCAATCTTACAGTTTTTGATGATGATGTTTTCATCGTCTCCTACCCTCGGTCGGGAAACACCTGGACTCGATTCCTGATCGGAAATCTTTTGCGTCTCGACGAACCCGCTACATTTGCCAACATTGAATCGCGCGTTGCCGAGATTTATTTCAATCCCGATCATGAGCTGCGAAAGCTGCCGCGGCCTCGCCTGCTCAAAAGCCACGAACCGTTTCAGCCGCGGTATCCCAGAGTGATTTACATTGTGCGCGATCCCAGAGATGTCGCGGTTTCTTTCTATCATCACAACGTAAAAGCGCGAAACATTCCCGACGGCTACCCTATGGACGATTTCATTCCGCGGTTCATGGCCGCGGAATTCGACCCGTGGTCCGGTTCCTGGGCCGACAATGTGATGAGTTGGATCACAATGCGACAGGGCAGAAATAGTTTTCTCTTAGTCCGCTACGAAGACATGAAGGAGAACACGCAACGTGAGCTTCATACCCTGGCACAATTTCTGCGCGAGGCTGGAGTTCGCAACGTTGACGCCTCGCCTGAGCATCTGGCCAAGGCCGAGGAATTGAGCTCTCCGGAGCGCATGCGGGCCCTCGAAAAGGCTGAGGCGCGGAACTACGCGCAGCTCAAGC
>JBAVUV010000693.1:0-2337 GCA_049696955.1 Candidatus Sulfotelmatobacter sp.
TTGGTCTTGATCAACAGCTTGATGAAGTTTTCGTACTCGCCCCAGCTGGGAAAGTAATCGGGAATGTTCGTGCGAGGAAATTTGTCGAATACCTTGCAGCGGTACGACTTCAATCCCGTATTCATCCCCAGCCAAAACGGAGAATTCGTCGAGAGTGCCAGCAGATGCGGCAGAAAATATCGCGCATGATTCATCATGTGGATTGCGGTTTCACGATCCTCAATTCCGATATGAACATGCAATCCGAAGATCAAATTCGCCCGCGCCACTAACTGCATATCCTCAACAATATTTTTGTACCGGTCGTCAGGATTAATATCCTGCGTCCGCCAGTCCGAAAACGGATGCGTCGCCACTGACGCCAGCCGCAATCCATTCTCCCTGGCTAACCGGATAATGTCGCGCCGCAGCATCTTCACTTCCGCTTTGGCTTCCTTGATGTTCTTACAAACCCCGGTGCCCACTTCGACGACCGACTGATGCATCTCCGCTTTCACGCGCTCCTGCAGCAGCAACTTGCCCTTCTCCAAAATTTCCGCATGGATATGCGAACGCAGATCCCGCGTCTCCGGATCAATCGTCTGATACTCCTCTTCGATCCCGATGGTGAAAGTAGGTTTCATCGCAATACGACAAAAATCATTATCGATAAAGTCTTGTCATTCCGAGCGAAGCGAGGAACCCGCTGTCTGCCTGCAGTTCCCCAGTTCTCGGGCCCCTCCCGAGTCCAAACAGTATAACAACGATGCCAGGATTGCTGATCAGAAGCTATGGTGCGCCTGGAACCAGGCCAACCAAAAGGAGAGACCTACAAGAAGGAGCATCAATCCGCTCATGGAGATCGACACAACGGAAAACAGGCTGCGCGCCCAATGCCCAGGCGAAAACGCCCGAACCAGTAAGACCATGGCAACTACTTGGGAAATAAAAATCGAGGCGATACCCCAGAGCACGAACATCTCACTCAGCCCACCAGCCACCGCGCCGACCCCGGTCGCCTTTTGCTCCGAAATGCCCTTGAAAACATTCCCAATGCCCACAAGCATCGGAATCCACGGAGCCCACGCGAGCCCGATACCCCAGAGAAAACGTCTTTTCTTTAGCTCATCCACGCCTACTTCGCCACCTTCCCCCGCTTTCGCTCTGCCACCCACGCCGGTTCTCCCTTTCGCGCTGATTTATCCGTCGGAGCCTTTCCCGCCAGAAATGCCGCCCACCGCATTTCCCGAGCCGGATCTTCTCCAGTCACAGCCATCTTCACCGCCATCTCCGCTACAGCGTTCACAATCCAGTTAAAATTTTCCTGTCCCACTGAAGTAATTTCCGCATCTGGCGCAGGATTCAGAAAATCAATCGCATAAGGCACTCCGCCCTCAACCGCAAACTCCACCGTGTTCAAGTCATATCCCAGCACCCGGCACAAAGTCAGCGCGTCTTTTTCTATTCTGACCCTCAAAGCTTCCGTGGAAGGCGGCGGATTGCCCTTCACATACCGCTCATGAAACGGCGCCCGCGGATCGTATTTCATGATGTGAACTTTTTCCTGCCCCACCACATAACAGCGGTAATACTCTTCAAATACCACTCCATGCTGCAGCGTCATGCACAAGTCGCCTGTGTTGTTGTAATGCTGAAAAAATTCCTCCGGCGAGTGCACGTGATACACATGCTTCCATCCACCGCCGGAATAAGGTTTCAGGAAGGCCGGGAAGCCCACGTAGTCAAACAACTCCTGCCAGTTGAGCGGATAGATCAGATTCCGCATCGAGCGATCCGTGGTTCCCTCCGGATGCTTGTTATGCGGCAAAATCACCGTCGGCGGAATGGCCACCCCCAGCTTGTGCGCCAGCGCATAATTGAAGAACTTGTCGTCGGCCGTCCACCAGAACGGGTTATTCACCACGATCGGTCCATGCAATGCCGCATTCTTCAGGTATGCGCGATAAAACGGAATATCCTGCGAAATCCGGTCAATGATCACGGCATACCTCTGGGGCTCGTCCATGCGAACCCCGCCCACCTGCACAAACTCCGCAGTCACATCCTCGACCTTCATCGCGTTAATCTTTTCCACCACCGCCGGCGGAAAAGTATTCTCCATGCCAAATAAAATTCCAATCTTCTTCACGACACAGTCTCCATTCCTAACTTGTCATCCTGAGCGAAGTAAGTGCTTCACGAAGTGAAGCACTTACGCAGTCGAAGGACCCCTGCACCCCCGTCCGCTCAACGACCGCCGCGAGGCGTTCTCCCATGCCATTCAACCCGTCAATCCAACGAGGCCGAGTCCTGCACCTAGAAATACTTCTCCGCCATCCTCAGCCATAGCGGCCAGTC
>JBAVUV010000694.1:0-3176 GCA_049696955.1 Candidatus Sulfotelmatobacter sp.
GCCCCCGCCAGTACCGTCAAAATCATCGCCACCATGCGCACCGAACTTCTCGACATAACCCCTCCCCGGCATCCCCCGCCGCTTCATCTCAACCTATTAGAGTTACGAGTCCAAAGGAAGTTTCGGATGTCTGGCTGGCCTCAGCACAAAGCGAGCAACCCATAGTGCCCTGTTGGGTGGCCATTTGCTGGCCGCATTTTGCAACTTTTCGCAAGTTTTTAGACACTACTGTCCACACGTTCTTAGCCACCACAAAAATACAGACTTTTCTTTGAAAGGTGGTGTACACTTCGCTGCCTGGCGCCGCGTGCGCTTGAGGGGGGACTTTGCTTATGGAGGCATTACCTCGTGAATTTGAAGCTGCGTGTCACTTTCGTCTGCGCCTGCCTTGTTCTAAGTGGGACCCTGGCCTTGGCCGCCACTCCCGTCACAGTTTTTCCTAACCCGATTCAGTTTGGAACAGTCCCTCTTAGCTCCACCAGTTCACCATTGGTCATCTACCTTAGTAATACGAGCACCAGTGCCGTCACCGTTTCCGGTATCACGATCAGCGGAACCAATAGCGCCAACTTCGCCATTGACGGCTATGCTTGTGTCGGTTCGATCTCGGCCGGCCAGACTTGCGAGATGTATCTGACCTTCACTCCGTCGGCAATAGCAAACTTCACGGCTAGCCTCGTGATCGCCGAAACCGGCGTGACCACCGCGATCTCCATACCGTTGCAAGGTGTCGGCGGAAACCCCATTCCCAGTATCACAACGGTTTCGCCGCCTACGATTTACATCGACAGCCCAACCACAACAGTCACCATCAACGGCTCAGGATTCTTGTCTTCCTCGACTGCATCTCTAGCCTCTTATCCCAGCAATATCCAGTTGCCCACAACGTTTGTCAGCGCTACGCAGATCAAGACTCAGATACCGGATACGGTTCTGGGGAGCCAGGAATCGATTTCTCTGTACGTGACGAATCCCGCGCCCGGCGGCGGCACAGCGTCTACCAGTGTGTCGGTCATCTCCCCCGAGCCTGTTATTAGCAGTACTTCGCCAACTTCTATTGTGGCAGGAACCGCCTCCGAGTCGATCCTCATCAACGGTCAGAACTTCATGAGCGGAGCTAAAGCACAATGGAATGGCACAAGCATTGCCACTACCTATCTCAGTTCCACACAACTGCAGATTCAACCTACGACCGCTGAGCTGGCAAGCGCTGGCTTCGTTCAGTTATCGGTCACCAATCCGTCTCCGGGAACTATCTCGCCAGCCACAAGTTTTGACCTCACTTATCCCGTCACGGTCACCGTTTTGGACCTGCCCGCGAACGATATCGTCTGGGATCCGTTCGCTCAACGCATCTACGCCTCCATGCCGAGTAGCTATGGACCAAACGGAAACAGCATCGCGGTGATCAATCCCTCCACCGGAGCCGTCACTGGATATTTCTACGCCGGAAGCGAGCCCACGAAACTGGCGCTGGACAGCACCTCCAAGTTCCTTTATGTCGGACTGAATGGGGATGGCGCTATACAACGTTTGGATCTTCCGGCCTTCACCGACGACATTCTGATCAGCCTCGGCAGCACCACTAGCGGCCCGAATCTCGCCCAAGCTATCGCGGTCTCTCCTTCCAACGCACACACCATTGCCGTGGCGCTCAACGAGGATAGCTGCTGTTCCTCCTCCGGCCCACTCGAATTCTTCACCGATTCGACGAAGCTCGCCAACTCCGTGGCCACCCCGGCCATCAACCAAATTAACTTCGCCAGTGGTACGACGCTATATGGCTACTATCCCGATACTCTGAGCCAGGTCACAGTTTCCTCCACTGGCGGAACCTTGACTCAGCAATGGTCGAACCTCGTCGACGGAAATACTTTTCAATACTCGGGCGGATTAGCCTTTGGAGCTGACGGTGAGGAATTCAACCCTGCGACCGGCTTACTGGAGGGTACCTTCGATGTAGGAAGCATTTGCTGTTCCTCCAGCCCCCAGGTATTGCCGGACTCGGCGATCAATCGTGCGTTTGCCTTGGGCCAGACTCCATTCTTTAGTTCCTTTGGAATCACGAGCTACAATTTGTCCGAGTTCACACCTCTAGCTGTGGCTAGTTTGGCCGAACTTGCTCCCGAATACAGTTCCACTTCCACTTCCAAATTCATTCAATGGGGTCCCAACGGCTTGGCTTTCATACTGACCGGGGGTGCCTGTTGCGCCCCGTTCACAACCCAGGTTGTGCTGGTGCAGAGCCCGACCCTGCTCCTCACTGCCGGCAAGTCTGTCAACCCTGCACCAGCTTCCCATTCTTCCAGCCCTGCAGCCGTAACTCACGGAAGCGGGAATACTCTATTGACGGTCCACGGCTCCGGATTTGTGCCCGGTTCGGTGGTCAATTGGAATAACAAAGCTTTTTCTGCGAAATATGTAAGCGCAAGCGAGATGACGGTCTATGTGCCAAAGGCTGCGGTCGCGTCTGCCGGCACGGCCGCCGTGGTGGTCAAGAACCCAACCCCAGGCGGAGGGAAGTCGAACGCTCTCACCGTAACCATCAAGTAAGGTTCGGGTAAGTAAGTTCGAAGTCTAACGAGTGGCCCCATTTCTCACCTCAGTAAGAAATGGGGCCTCTTCCAGCCCTGTCATCCTCAGCGAAGCCGGACGGCGAGCCCAGCGGGCCGTCCCGCGCAGTCGAAGGATCCCAGCAGTCCCACTGAACTCTCAAGCTGCGCAAGGTCTCCCGCATCGCGCAACGGCCTTCATCGAGTCACACCGATTCTTCTAGCCTCTGCTTCAATAGCCAACGCGATACTTTGGACGATGGCCGTCAGATAGCGCAAGCTCGTAAGCGCTTCGATGCCGCCAAAAACTACGCCGAGGGATGCATCAACATCGTACCTCGATGTTCCGTCAGGCGCTGTCCTCGTAATTTATGATCTCGTTTTTTCGGCGGTTCCACTTTGGACGGCTGTAGCGGAGAAGCGAGTTCAGTGGAGTCTCGACGAACTCACTAGTCCCTGTCGGAAGATTTCGATTTCCTCTGGGAAGCATTAGGTTTATCCTTCTGCTTCTCTTTATTTTGTTGCCGTCTTGGGAACCTTAAACAAAGCTTTCATCCCCCGTTCAAAGTTCTCTAGTGCTTGCGGGCCCTCAATATATTCAGGCTGCTTCGTGGAGTGATTATG
>JBAVUV010000695.1:0-1639 GCA_049696955.1 Candidatus Sulfotelmatobacter sp.
AGATAACGGACGTGACCGGATACACGCCGTCGAATCCGCAGGCAGCGCAGTTCATGACGGCTGAACAGGTAAAAAGCCTGCATTTGGATGACGTAGACAATTACCAGAAGCGGCTTTATTTTTGGCAGAATGTGCCGCGGCGCGCCAAGTACAACGAAATCTGGAATGAAGTGAAAGCGGCGCAGTAGAGACGTCTTAGGACTTCCGGCTTTCGGCTTTCGGCTTTCGGCTTTCGGCTTTCGGCTTTAAATAGTTGGGACTAATGACTACCTCTGAGATTGCGATCATTTCTGCCGCTGATGCTGCAGGTCGAGCGCCGCTGCTCAGGATTCGGAATGTTGCCAAGAGCTTTGGCAAGAATGCGGTTTTGCGTGATATTTCTTTGGATGTGGCGGAGGGAGAATTTCTCACAATTCTGGGAGAGAGCGGATCGGGTAAGACGACGTTGCTGCGAATCATTGCCGGGTTTGAGGTGGCGACTGCGGGCGAAGTGTGGATGGGAGAGGAGCAGTTGGATCGCCAGCCACCCTACTGTCGCCGCGTGAATACGGTGTTCCAGTCCTATGCTCTGTTTCCGCACCTCACTGTGGAGCAGAACGTAGCGTACGGACTGCGTGTGGCGAAGCGGCCCGAAGCGGAAATTGTGTCTCGGGTTTCGGAAGCGCTGGAAAAAGTAAAGATGTCGGCGCACGCGAAATCGAAGCCTTCAAAAATCAGCGGAGGGCAGCAGCAGCGGATTGCGCTGGCACGCGCGCTGGTTAATCGTCCGCGGCTGTTGTTGCTCGATGAGCCGCTCTCCGCGCTGGATGCGAATTTGCGGCGGCAGATGCAGGTGGAGTTGAAGTCGCTGCAGCGCGAGGTGGGCATTTCTTTCATCTTCGTAACCCACGATCAGGAAGAGGCCATGGTGATGTCCGATCGGATCGCGTTGCTGCGCTTGGGTGAACTTGAGCAGGTGGCGACGCCTCGGGAGATTTACGGGCGGCCGGCAACGGCTTATGTCGCGCAGTTTATTGGGCACACAAATTTGTTGAAAGGTGAAGTTCGTAAGGGAGTTGTGAACTGCGGTCCTCTGACGTGGACGACGGCGTTGAAGGATGGACCAGCTCAGTTCTCATTGCGTCCGGAAAATATTCGGCTGGCCTCGGAGAATGTGCGCGAGCCGGGTAGCGTGCGCGTCCGCGGAGAGGTAAGCCATCAGGCATTTCATGGCGCTACAGAATTGATCCGTGTGGACTGCGGCAACGGGCTGACGCTGGTAGTGCGGATTCCAGCCAGCGGCGTAGCACTGGACAATGTTGACCTCGAGTTTTCGCCCACGGATGCCGTTCTAGTGCGTGAGTCTGCGGAAAGAATCTGATGTTCTCCAGAGCTTACAAAGCCACCGTGGCGTTGCCTCCATTAATATGGGTGACCGTGTTTCTGTTGGTGCCGTATTTGCTGATGTTCTGCTACAGCTTCTGGTCGGTGTCGGCGACGCAGACCATCGTGCATTCGTGGACACTCGACAACTACCGGCAGCTGCTGCGAGTAGATGTTTACTGGCAGACGCTGTTGCGCTCGATGTGGATCGCGCTGCGCGTGACTATCTTTTCACTATTGCTGGGATATCCGGTCGCGTATTTTATCTCATTTTATG
>JBAVUV010000696.1:0-2890 GCA_049696955.1 Candidatus Sulfotelmatobacter sp.
CTCCGCCTCCGGAGTGTCCGCCGCCACTGGCATGGCCACCACCTCCGCCAGAAGAATGACTTCCACCGGAAGACCCGCCGCCGCTATAGCCGCCGCGGCTGCCTCCGTAGCTGGGCGCCCCGCGGTAACCTCCGTAAGTTCCGCCGTAGCCTCCGGAAGATCGTGGTTGCGCAATCGGCTGCCTCATATTCAGTTGCGGGCGCCCACTAGCACTGCGCCCGTAGCTGCCGGAACCGTAGCTGGAACTCGATCCACGCGAGTAGTTACCACTCGGAGAAGTCCGGTTCCAGTAGCTCCCACTCGATCCCCGGTTGGCTGATTCGGCGCCGCTTCCGCCGCGGCTAGCCGCCTCACTACTATCGCTATGCGACGGCGGTGTGAACGTCTTCCACTCGCCGCGGTTCGATTCCTCTCGGTTTGCGGAAGTTCCCGCGCCCGCCGATCGATCCTCACCCCGGCTGGCAGAATTCGTCTCTCTGCTCGTGGACGGCGTCCCCGCACTCGATTTTCCGCCCGCAGCGGCGGAGGATGTCCCGCGAGATTCGGATGCGCCCCGAGACCCGAATGCTCCGTTTGCTCCATTGCTACGCCCACCAGCCGTCACCGCAGTGACGTGATTCTGCTGCATCGTCTGCTGCAGATGTGCCGTCTGCTGCTGGAACGATTCCGGACGTGACGCCCTCTGGGTTCCGAAGAAATGCTGTGAACCGCCGTTGTGAATCGTCGATGGCGCGGCCGCCCGTCCGCTGGCCGACAAACTGGCTCGCGAAGGCACCACGGGTAAGTTGCCAGTCATCATGCGAGCCCCGCTTAACTGCGCATGAGTCGCTGCCATCGCTGTAGTTCGCCCAGCGCCGAATCTTCCCGCACCCACTGTGGAAGCCCCGCCTGCGATGTGCGGATCATTAATGTGCGCTACGTTCGAGAACCGAGTGCCGCCATGCAGTGGCGCGATTCCCCCAAAGCGGTTGAACCCTCCGACACGATTGAAGCCCACAAAGCCGTACCGGCCACCGTATCCCCCCCACCATGGAAAGAAGCGATCGCAGGGACCAATCGGCAGCCAGCCAAAACCGCCCCATCCTCCCCATCCGAGACCGAAGCCAAATCCGAATCCGCCTCCGAATCCAAAGAAAGATACATAAGCCGGCGCCCAGAATGGACGGTAGAAGCCCGCGCCCCACACCGGACCAGGCCACCATGCCCACGCGCCGCCGTACCACATCCAGCGTCCATAGTGATAAGGAGCCCAGCCCCATGGCTCATAACCCACCCACGTCCAGCCGTAGTAGGGTTCCCAAACCCAGTTGCCATCGCGGTAGGGAGCCCAGCCCTCGGGTTCATTCGGAACCCACACTTGACCGTAGTCCGGCGCGTTCTCCCACTGTCCGTTGGCGTCGAGATCTTCCGAGCCAACGTAATACTTATTCGTGTGTTGCCAGGCGTCCGCATTGTGGATCATGCGATCGCGTTCGCCGTTCCAGCGGTCCCAGTCGTCACGATCCGGGGCTGAGGTAATCTTGTAACGCGCATCAGCGCCCGACCCGCGTACCGTAACCATATCGCCTAGCTTGATGTTGGCGATGCCCTGCGGAGTCGAAATCTGCGCCTCACCCTTCCGGACAATGATGATGGAGTCGCCATCGGGGCGCACTTCAATGCGGAACACGCCATCCTGATGCGCAGGATGCAAAGCCACATTCGGTGTATCGATCTCCGGCTCTGCCTCGCTCTCGCCAAACACGGAGTAGTTGGCCAAGCCCTGACTGATTTGAACTTGAATATATTTGTGCGTGAAGTTTGCGATGGTGGCTTGCGCGTTCGATCCCAGGCGAAGAATATTCGCGAAGTCGAGCTGCACTTCGGCCCTGCCACCCGGCCCCGTGGAAACCTTGTCTCCATTCACCACCGGCTGGTTCAACACCGCCGCCGACCACGTCCCGGAGTCGCCGCGCTGCGTCGATACGTCACCATGAATCATGCTGACACGTCCCACACCTTGATCGACTCTAGCCGGGCCTTCGCCTGACGGTTCGCCGGGTTGAGCGGGTGGTTCCATCTGCGGCGTCTGCTGAGGTGACTGACCGGGCGGAGGCTGTTGCCCTGGCGGAGGTTGCTGTCCGGGCGGAGGCGTCGGAGTTGCATCAGACGGCGGCATAGACTGAGGCTGTCCGATTTCCATTGGCGCGCTGGGCTGCTCCGACGGACCGCTACCTTCATCGGTCGTTTGCGCCTGCACACTAACCGCGAAAACTCCAGCTAGCGCGAGAGTTAGGACTCCCAAAAGTCTTATGAACTTGTTTTTCATAATCCGCTCTCCGCAGCCATGCGACATTTGCTTAAATCCACAAAATACAAAACCAATCCGCTATGTTGGAAAGCAACTGCGGTGCCAAATGGATGAGCTGGAAAAGCCGAATAACTCTTTTGTTTTCAGGCACAAGAAGTAGCGTTAATCGAATGTAACAGGCTGAAGCTCGAGGCCGGTGGCTGGGTTAAGCCATGCTGGTGGTTTTCAGCCAACAGTGGAACCTAGAACACGAAAGCACCGATAGTCAGTCGGGGATCCAGTTAGAGAATCTGGACAACGTCGTTCGCACAAGGCGAGCGTAACTCCAACGAGAGGGTTGCCAAGCCCTTAGCGCCGAAGAATAATTTTCTGATTCCTGCCTCAGAGCCCAAACAAAACTCGCTCTATGCCTCTTTCTCTCCCTCATCCGCGATCCCAATCTTCGATAGCCGATAACGCAGCGCATTCCGCGACAGCCCCAGCAGACGCGCCGCCTGACTTTTATTCCCATTCGCGCGCCGCAACGACTCCCGAATCATTTCATCCTCCCATTGTTCCAGGGTCATGCCTTCAGGAAGAAAATTGCCGGGTCCATTCACG
>JBAVUV010000697.1:0-6640 GCA_049696955.1 Candidatus Sulfotelmatobacter sp.
AACGCCTGATCCACCGCAATTTGCAGCTCTTCTTCAACTTTCTTCTCCAGATCGTTAATGCCCTTCTCGTCGAGGATTCCCTCGCGCAGCAAGAACATCTGGGTACGCGAAACCGGATCCCGGGCCGCATCCCGCTCCCGCTCCGCATCAGGACGGTACAAACGCTCGTCATCGGAGAGCGAATGCGAATAAGGACGAATCACATGAGCGTGCACAAACGCCGAGCCGTGTCCCTGGCGGCAGTACTGCGTTGCACGCTGAAAGGCACCGTAACTTGCCACGGGATCCGTACCGTCGACTTCTTCAAAATGAAAGTTGGGAAACCCCGAAACCAGCCGCGAAATGCTACCGCCCGCCGTCTGCACTTCTACCGGGACCGAAATCGCGTAGCCGTTATCCTGCACGCAGAAGATTACGGGCAACTTGTTCAGCGCGGCCGCGTTCATCGCCTCCCAGAACTCGCCTTCGCTGGTTGTGCCGTCGCCGAGCGAAACATAAGTAACCTCATCGCCCTGGAAGCTCACATCTTTAAAGTGACGATAGTCTTTTTTTTCGTCGCCCTCAGAAGTTGGAACCTCGGCGGCTTCCGGATGCTGCGTAAAATATCGTCCCGCTTCGGCGCATCCGACGGCTTGCAGAATCTGCGATCCCGTGGGCGACGACTGTGTCACTATATTCAGCCGCTTATATCCCCAATGCGAAGGCATCTGGCGTCCGCCCGAACTCGGGTCGTCTGCCGCTCCTACTGCCTGCAGAAACATTTCCAGCGGTTTGGCACCCAGAGCCAGGCATAGGGCGCGGTCGCGATAGTAGGGATAAAACCAATCGTAGCCAGCCTTCAGAGCCAGCCCAGCCGCAGCGCCGATGGCCTCATGCCCGGCACCCGACATCTGGAAGAAAATCTTTTGCTGCCGCTTCAGCATGATTTCCCGGTCATCGATGCGCCGGGAAGTGTACATAAGGCGGTAAAGTTCGATGAGCCGTTCGCGCGTAAGTCCCTCATAATTACGGGACTTCTTGCCACCTGGGAGAGAAGGTTTGGGGTCGGTTTTTGTGGTCGCCATCCGGTTCTCTAGTTATCCTGATTAGATGTCCGCCGCATCACTAAGGTGCGGAGCGCTACCGGGCAGGTTGCATTGTAAATGGGATGAGGAAATTCGAAAACATACAAGTTCCTGAGTCGCGGGACCGCAGGACTCTTGGTTGTAGGTTACATTCATTTACGCCATACTATCCCCAGGCTGCGTTCCAGATCTTCGACGAGATCGTTAGCATCTTCCAGCCCAACGTTCAGCCTCACAATGCGATACCCATAGTCCGGACGACCTTTGGCCCTGTGAAAATCATAGGCCACGGCCAGACTCGCCACTCCACCCCAGCTGTAGCCGATCTCGAAGAGTTCCAAGCCGTCCACAAATTGGAGAACTTCGGCTTTGGTTACTTTCGGTTTGAAGACGATGGAGAAAACGCCCGCTGATCCCGTGAAGTCCCGCTTCCAGATCTCGTGCCCGGGCGATCCTTCAAGCGCCGGATGAAGCACGCGCTCAATCTCCGGCCGCGCCGCCAGCCAGCGCGCAATCCGCAAGGCCGAGGCCTCGATGTGCTTCAGGCGAACCGCCAAGGTCCGCATTCCGCGCAAGGCCAGGCTGCAATCATCCGGCGACGACGCGCTCCCCAGCAGTTGCTGCGTTGCCCCTAATTGCTGGTATAAATTTGGCTCCTTCACCGTCACCGAACCGAGGAGTACGTCGCTGTGTCCGCCCACATATTTGGTCAGCGCCTGCATCGTGATATCGGCGCCGTGCGCGAATGCATCGAAGTAAACTCCGGCGGACCATGTGTTATCCAGCACCACAAGCGCGCCGCGGGCGTGCGTGGCCTCGGCGATCGCCGGCACGTCCTGCACCTCCATCGTGATCGAGCCCGGATTCTCGCACCAGACCAGCCGCGTATTCTCCCGCAAGAGATCCTTAATTCCGGCACCGATTTCCGGCGGATAAAACGTGGCCTCCACGCCAAAGCGCCGTAACACATTCCGTACCAGTTGCCGGTTTGGAGTGTAGGCGTTCTCGGGAATCAGAATGTGATCGCCGCTCTTCAGCAATGCCAGGTTGACCAGCGAAATCGCGCCCTGCCCGCCGGGGGTGATGATCGTCCGGTACCCGTTCTCCAGTTCGCAGATTTTGCCCGCGAGTTCTAAAGTCGTAGGCGTTCCATAAAGGCCGTATGTGTAGCCGACTTCATGCTGGTCCCAACTGTCGCTGACAGACGCGGCGTCGGGAAACAACGTGGTCGATCCGCGAAACACGGGGCTCGCCAGCGACCGGTAGCCCTGCGGCACTTTAACATCGGAATGAATCAACCGCGTCTTCCAACTCTTTGCCATGGCCGAATTATAAGGGCGGAGGACGCGAGCGGGCCGCAGAGACAGCGCTTCGTGTTCTACCCTTCGAGGCCGATCTCAGCGCGCAGGCGGCGTCTTTTCCTTCGCGATCGGGTATCCTACTAGCACCCATGATCGACATCCGCCGGCCTTTCGACCCGCGCACAATCAAGCTGGTGATTTTTGACCTCGACGGCACTCTCGTCGATTCGCGCCTTGATCTGGTGCACTCCGTGAATGCGGCGCTGCGCCACATCGGACGACCCGAACTGCCCGACGATGTCATCGCCAGCTACGTGGGCGACGGCGCCCCGGTTCTGATGCAGCGCGCTCTCGGCGGAGCTCCTATCGACGAGGCAATCGTGCAGCAAGGTCTGCAGTTTTTCCTGTCTTACTACCGCGAACACAAGCTCGACCACACTACGGTTTACCCCGGCATCCACGAGTCTCTGAGCGCGATTCAAAACTCGTCTCACCAGACTTCGAGCGATCATAGTCGCAGAGATCTCAATGGCGCGCGCCGCATGGCCGTCCTTACGAACAAGCCTGTGGTCCCTTCGCGCGCCATTGTTGAGGCACTCGGCCTGGGCCCGTTCTTCACAAGAGTCTACGGTGGGAACAGCTTTGCCACGAAAAAGCCTGACCCCGAAGGCGCGCTCAAACTCCTTGAAGAGCATAACGTGGTTCCGCAAGAAGCCGCGATCGTCGGCGACTCTCACGTGGATGTTGAAACAGGACGCAACGCGGGCCTCTGGACGGTTGCTGTTAACTACGGCTTCGCCCCGCATACGTTGGAGGCAACCTCCCCTGACGTGCTGGTGGACGCGCCGCACGAACTTGCCAAATTGTTTGGCTGAGGACCCTCGGTTTCTGCCGAGCGTATTCTTCTCCCCCGTGGCTCTCATGTAAACTCATGCGGACGATGACCGACGCAACGGGTTTCAGCCCTTCGGAATTGCGCAAACTGCGCAGCATGAAAGATCCTCACGGCATTCAGAAATTTCTCGACGATGCTCCCTATCATCTCGCCGATACGGCATGGTCACCGCGGCGGGTGCTGGCCGAACAAACCGCGCACTGTCTGGAGGGCGCCATTTTCGCCGCGGCCGCTCTCCGCGCCAATGGATACCCTCCACTGCTGCTCGATTTTGAAGCGGAACACGACACTGATCACGTGATCGCTATCTTTCGCGAAAATGGATGCTGGGGAGCTGTCGCCAAGTCGAACTTCACCGGATGTCGCTGGCGCGAGCCGGTCTACCGCACACTGCGTGAACTTGCATTGAGTTATTTCAATATCTACTTCAATCTGCGTAGGGAGCGTACGCTGCGGCGGTTTTCCGTTCCCGTCAACCTG
Organism: Candidatus Sulfotelmatobacter sp.; assembly: GCA_049696955.1. Lineage (GTDB taxonomy): Bacteria > Acidobacteriota > Terriglobia > Terriglobales > Acidobacteriaceae > Sulfotelmatobacter. The sequence goes on from JBAVUV010000697.1 coordinate 3,741, forward strand.
AAGCGATTCGATCGCCAAAATTGGATGACCACCGACAAACCCGTCTGGTTCATCGTCTACCACCTGTTCGAAATAAAGCACTATCCGCTCATAACCCGCGCCATGGCGAAACGCCTGCATCGCGTGGACGATCGCTTGTTTCAGGCGGAATGTCTCGGCAAGGCGCTAAAGCCCGAAGCGTAAAATGCGGCGGGACGATTCGCAAGCGAATCGTCCCAGAGTGGCGAAACACGCTAGAAACTAAAACACGATCGTACCGAAGGTTCCTGCCAGGTTGCCGCTTGGACCAGCTGTAAAGAACAGCTGATTCTTACCTCCGTTCTTGCCCAGGTTGTCGCCGAAATCAATTCCCCACAGCTGGTCAATGGAAATGACTTTGCCGCTAGTGTCCTTGATCGTACCCACAAACTTCCCCGTAGTCGCATTAAAGGCATTGATAGTCCCGGTGTTGGTGTTATTTGAGATCAGAAGGGTATTGCTGAACGGTCCAAATTTTGCCGGAGCCAGAGCGATTCCCCAGGGCTGGTTGAGCGGTAACCCTTGGATCAAATGCTCACCCGGGGTCAGTGGAGTACCGTCTTCTTTAAACACGTCGACGAACCCGCCGTTCGCACCGCTGACGTTGGCAAATGCCACATATACCAATCCATTTATGTCGCGGATTCCGAACGGCGCAAAGCCTGCTGGTACGGCAGCATCAGTGATCGAGGTCACTAGATTGAAGTTTCCGTCGTACACGTCCACCTTATTGTTCGCCATATCGGCAGCGTACAAAGAGTTGCCCGAGGCCTTGTTCGTGATTGCCAGCCCGGTGTAGACGGCCGGAGTCTTACTGGACGAAGTGTCGACCGCTACAGTCGCCTGATTGATGTTCGACTTGGGAGTCCAACCGCTGATGGTTCCATCCAGTGTGGCGAACAGAAAAATCGAGGGCCATCCCGCGACTTGAAACTCGCCTGTCGTGGATGCGCTCCACACAATTCCCGTTGGCGAACCTGGGCCGTTTGCACCCGTAGGTGAATCTGGGCCGTTTCCCGCGGTTGGGATCACTACCTTCAGTGTTTGCACGGTGTTCCCGGAGCCGTCATAAAGGGTCGACCATCCGGAGTCATTATCACTGATCCACCAAGGCGAGCCAGGTGCGTGAACCAGTCCCCACGCATTCACCAGCAGAGGATCCGTATGTGTAGCCGCTTTTACCTGGTTCGAACTTAGGTTTGTGAGTTGATATTGCGCCGCGGCCGTGCTCGAGATAATCATCAGCACCACTGCGAGGGCGGGGGTTAGCGCTAGGGTCCGGTTTCTAAAACGGGGCATGGTCAGTTCTCCTTGAAGTTGAAGTGCGGGAAATGTCTGCAGAGCGTCAGTTGCGCCTTCACCGGGAACGCAAACCGAGGTTAGGGGCGGCACGACTTGACTTTGTCACCGGTGCGTCATCAGTTTGTAGAATCTTTGTCTCTAGGTGGCGCGGAAGCGTCTGATTTTCGCGACTCTTGCTCCGTGCCGTCGCAGAGAAAACAGCTAAAATGGAGGCGTGGCTCAGCGCATCCTCATTTTCGTTTTGCTTCTCGCTTCTGCGATGGCATACGGCCAGCAGGATCCGTCGGCCCCAGTCGCGAATCCTGCGGAGAGCAGTGCCAGCGCCACAGATGCCTTGGCAGACGCCAGCTCCCTGCTCGATTTGAAGCCCGACGCCAATGGCGCACTCTCACAAGAGCAGATGCAAAGACTCTTTCGCGTGGTCGCCGACAAGGACATGGAGAACGATAAAAGGTTGCGCGACTACACCTACATTGAACGCGACGAAGAACACAGACTGGATGGCAAGGGGCAGATCAGGTCGACCGAGGTTAAGACTTATGAAGTGATGGAACTTTACGGCGAGCAGGTACAGCGTCTGATTGAAAGAGACGACAAACCACTCGACCCTAAGGATGCAGCCAAGGAAGAGGAGAAAATTCAGAAGGTTATCGACAAACGTAAGAACGAATCGGAGGAGCAGCGCAATAAACGCAAAGAGAAAGAAGAGAAAGATCGCGAAGAGGATCGCAAGTTCGTCCGCGAAGTAGCCGATGCCTACAACTTCAAACTGGTGGGGACAGAACTTGTAGGCGGCCGTGAGGCCTGGGTGATCGATGGCGAGCCGCGCCCGGACTTTGTCCCTCACATGAAGGAGTCCAGGATCCTGACGAAGTTCCGCGGGCGAGTGTGGATCGACAAGAGCGATCTTCAACTGTCGAAGATGGATGTTGAATGTCTGGACACAATTTCCTGGGGACTTTTCCTGGCGCGCTTTCACAAGGGTTCGCGATTCATGCTGGAGCAAACGCGGGTGAACAACGAAGTATGGCTACCGCGGCAGGTAACAGCCAAAGTTGACGCGCGTCTCGCGCTCCTGAAGAATTTCGACGTCGACATTGAGCAGAGTTTTCGCGATTACAAGAAGTTTCGAGCGACTTCAAGGGTTTTGGCGGTCGAGGATATTCAGAAGAAGTAACCGGCGGCTTTCCGGTTCATCCTGAATCCTGGCTCCATGCAGAATCCCGAAGCCTCTTCCCGCTGAACTGCCGATCGCCTCATCTGTTAATCTCAATCTCGTTTCGCTTCTTGCCGGGGGAACCATGTCTGCTCAATTAACGCCTATGTTCGGTGATATTCGCGGTGAAGCTTTTCCCACCCTCACTGCCGAGCAGATCGATCGTATTCGTGCCGTGAGTAAAGTGCGAAAAGTGAAAGTTGGCGAGATTCTGTTTGAACCGGGCGACAGCAACGTCCCGTTTTTCGTGCTGCTCTCGGGAAGTCTGGAAATTGTGCAGCCGGGTCTGCACGGTGAACGCCCGATCGTCACTCATGAGGCCGGAGGATTCACCGGGGAGATGACGATGATTTCGGGCCGCCGC
>JBAVUV010000698.1:0-2401 GCA_049696955.1 Candidatus Sulfotelmatobacter sp.
TTCCGCGGGCACAACTTCACAACGTCAGCGACACCGTGGAAGAGCGCCGCTTCAGCGCCGCGCAAACTCGTCAAAGATCAAAACTTGTCATTCCGACCGGAGCATTCCCCTCCGGCAAGGAAGGGAATGCATAGTGGAGGAACCCGCTGTTCACCCGCCCGAACTCGACCCTACTTCCGCGAGCACAACTTCACAACCTCGGCAGCGCCGCGTAAGCTCGTCAAAGATCAATTCGGGCTTCAGCCCGGTTCCCTCTCCCTCCAAACGTCAACCCCAAAACGACCTCATTCAACCCTCTGTCAACTTTTGTGAACCCCAGATGAATTCCACTTGTGGAAATTCGGTCACCCACCGCCGCACCAAGCCCGTCATTGCTGCAGATACAACATGTAGTGTTTCCCTCTTGACAGGCACAATAAGCGGGAGTAACTTTGCAATCCCATAGGCTTTGAATCTGCCTCGCGGGAACGGGGCTAGATTCGCCTAAGTCAAGCGAAGAGAGCAGTCAGGACGGGTTCGGAGCCGGGCCAGAGGTGACCCGGCTCGATCCCGTAAACATAAACAAACAAAGGCCTTCCGAGTCGAGGAGGCTAACCGAAGAAGCTGCGGTGGCCGTCCCCCGTTCCTCCCCCGGTGGACGCCAAACTCAGTAAACAAAAAGTCGTCTTTCGAGACGGTGGGTGGCCCCAGCTTCCTGTCAGAGCCGAAAGACGAAAGCCAGTTCTTTAGGAGCCCAAATGGAAACCCTAACCCGCCTCGTCACTGATTCATTGGCCCGGCACGGCTTCGATCGCCCCATCGACCCGCGCCGCCTGCAATGGTCACGCTGGTTCCGTTGCGACTCCACTCACAGCCTGCTCGTCGTCCCCAGCAAACCCGGCATCTTCGCCATCGCCGAGGAGGTAGGTCCCACCGTGGCGCGGGCGCCCTCGCCCGCGACAGCCGCCCCCGCCTCCCGAAACATTCAAGTAGGGACAGCCGCCCCCGAATTTCCCGGCAAGCTCCGAGTGGGGACAGCCGCCCTCGGCTGTCCGCCCGAGCGCAGCTCGGGTCCGCTCCCCGCTAGCGCGCCTTTGGCTGGCGCAGCGCTTCAGCGCTGCGATTCCGCTCCTCAAACAGACGCGGCTTCAGCCGCCGAGCCGCCCGTCCGTCGCATGCTCGCCGTCCTCCAATTCTCCGAAGACGACGACATGGCCTTCACCCTCGACCGCATGTTCACCCTCATCAACCCAATGCGCTCTCGCCTTTCCTCCGGTAAGTGTTTCCTGCGCTTCGTCGTCATCGAAGACCAGGACCAGCGCCGCAGCATTTGCAGCGCCCTGAATCAATGGATGCTCTCCTCCGCCGAGAAAGCCAGCGGTCTTCCCGCCGCTTTTTCGTCGTCGGTGGAGCTAACCATGGCCGGCGAGTCCTCAGGCACACACCTTCTGGGCATGGACAACGCGCCCGCACACGTCATCCCCGATTCCGGAGCCAGCAAGAATCTTCACTGTCCTCAGCCTCTCCCCTCGGGCTTTTGACCGGGGATTAACACTGCAACTTCTGGTCAGTACGGCTTTTGGGTGGCGCAGCGCTTTTAGCGCTGCGATGAGCGATTGACTTTAGATTGGGGCTTTAGCCCCTGAGGCTTGAATGTGGCAAGTTTCACAGATGCCAGCAGCACCGTGGAAGAGCGGCGCTTGAGCGCCGTGATAAGCGATTGACTTTAGATTGGGACTCTAGCCCCTGGCTAAGCAAGGAGCCGAAATGCACGACGCAAGAACCTGGGCCTTGGTGGAGAATCTCTCAAACCTCGACCAGATCGAATCGAGCCGCCGCGAAAGCGCCTCGAAGTCAAGCCTGATGGCCGAACGCTACCGCGTGATCGCCGCTGTTTTCGTCGGGCATGCCGAAACCGCGCTCGATCCCGTCGTGCAACACCTGGACCTTATCGAAGCCAAGAATTTCACGCGCCTGGCCGAGATGGAAGAAAGCTACGCGGCCCGCGGCCAACAGGATCTGGCAGAAATAGCAACTCTGAAACGAGGAACCCTGGCGCTCCTGAAACGCGCGGAAAGCTAGCGAAGCAACGATCGCAAAGTGGCACGATTTTAGCTCTTGTCTTTGGGTGGCGCAGCGCTTCAGCGCTGCGATAGTGACCGCGTTTTGAACTGGGCTTTAGCCCTGAGATTCAGATAAGGTAAGCGCCCTTGAAGCAAGCACAACCGTGGAAGAGCGGCGCTTAAGCAGCTTGCCCTGAGCGAAGTCGAATGGGCCGCGTGAGAACGAAAAAATGATCCGGGTTTTAGCCCCCGAGGAGCCCAAACATAAAAGCTCGCGCGGGCTAAGGATAGATAAGGAGATGACGATGCGAAGCATTGACCACGACGAACTACTGGAAGCTGAAGCAGTAACACTGGAG
>JBAVUV010000699.1:0-12581 GCA_049696955.1 Candidatus Sulfotelmatobacter sp.
GTGGAAAGGAATTCGGTGGTCTTTCCTTTATCGTCGGTGTAAGACACGACCGGGATCGTCTGCCGCTGGGGGTCGGTTGAAATGTAGCGGATGCGGGCCGCGTCCGCGAGATGGTGCCCGTGGATTCCGCTCACTCCCTGATCATTGCTTCCTCCCACCTTCAGCATCACAACGTCCGTTTGCGGTGTGTTTTTTTCATCTTCCGCGTAGCTGGTGCGAACCAGCAATTTGTCGCCTGCAAAACGGCCGGGCCAGTGACATTGTTCGCAGGTTTGGCTGGCCGGACGGAGGTCCTTTACCGGCGAAGGGATGGGGCGCGGATACGTATGAGTGGCGACCATATAGACCTGCCGCAAACCGTTCACTTTGGCTCTCACCATCCAAGGCAATCCAGGTCCAATATGGCAGTCCACGCAAGCCACATGCGCATGCGGGGAAACGTGGTACGCGGTATTCTCCGGAAGCATGACGTGACAAGTCGTTCCGCAGAAATTCGTCGAATCCAGGTACTGCACTCCGCGATAGGATGCGGTGCCGATAATAAGGAGATTGACTCCGGTTGCCAGCGCCACCCACTCCAAGGTGCGGCGAACCACGGGCAGCCGCAAGTCAACTGCGGGAAAAACCGCCGGCAGCTGCCCACTTCCGCGCAGACTTCGCCGCTTGAGCCAGATCCCAAGTGGAATCAGCAAAAGGCCCAGTACAAAAATGGCTGGGAGTGTGAGAAAGACCAGAATGCCGATATAGGGATGCGGCGGTCCCGGCAGGAAGATCTCATAAAACCAGAAGGCGATCGTGGTGAGCGCCGCGCTCGTAGTAATCACCGCACCGGTGAGCGAGATGGGATTCTGGCCCAGAAAATAGATGGGCTGCGACCAGCCTCGGAAGCGGTCTCGCAGATTCACTTTGAAAGCGCGCCTCTCCTTACCTAGTTTCTATGCGTGCGCAGCGCGCACACAGATTCTGCCACGCGGCGAATCGTATTCGCCTGAACGAGTAACTACATTAATCTCTACTTTTTCAGTGTGCGGATATAAGCCACCAGCCCTTGAATGTCTTCCGTCTTCAAAGACTTTCCGTACGCGGGCATCTTGTTCTTGCCGTTCGTGATGATAGTAGAGAGCTCCGCATCCGACAGTCCCTGGACATCGGCCGTTGTGAAGTCGTGGGCACCCATTTTCTTCCCCGTCGCCGAACCGGTTCCGTCCGCGCCATGGCACCCGGCACATTTCGACTTGTAGAGCGATTCCGCCGCATTTTGCGCGTGCGCCGATAACGAAAGAATAGACATGACGGCGGCGGCTATTAGTGTGATGAATACTTGCGTACTGATTCTTTTCATATTCAGGCTCCATTCGATTTGGTGTTTGTTCATCGCTATCAATTCCCTATATCAACAATGCTGAATCTTGTTTGTCGGGCTCTCTGTGGCAACCCCACATCTCCATAAAAAACAGAACGTCAGAATGCGTAACGCAGGGACTCGGTTAACAAGTTTGCGTGAAAATACCGTGGTGCTGTCGGACCGACAAACGAACCTTCCCCGTACTGGTAATAATTCCAGCCCATGTTGAAGGCCAGCCTGTGGCCGATATCCACATTCAGGTTGGCTACAGGCTGCTGATACTTGTATTGCACTGTGCCGAGGGGCTGCAGAATGTTGAACTGCGGCACGTTGCCGTCAACGTTACTGATGCTGTAGCCGACATTGGCCATCACTCGCTTCGCCGGCTTGAACCTGACCGTGGCCATTCCGAAATTTGTGTGGTTGGTGTAATACGAGTCGGCCATCAGGTTATTCGACGTATCGTTCCCTGCACAATTATTGTTAGCGGCATTGGCCACGAACGGAAGGATCACCCCGGCTGGCGGCGTGTCGTTGAAACAGATGATGGCATTCTGAATCACGCTGTTAAAGTTGTATGCGAGATCCAGTCCGAAGCGTTCGCGCGGCGCGAGGGACCCGGTCAACCCGTAGTTTTGGTTGTGGCCGATATACTGCGTCTGTGCGTCGGCGTTGGAAAGATTCAGAATGTTGACGGATCCGCCCAGGGTCGCCCACGAGCGCGGTGTGTAGGTCGTCTGGAACCGGTAGCGCGCTTGCTTGCGTGGCGACAAGCGGACGAACACGGCATTGTAGTTCGTGTGCTCCAGATCGAAATTGAATCGCAATGCATGGGTTGGCCGTGCCCAGAGCCCGAAGAGCGCCGTTTTCTCCAGGCCCACGAAATGGTCCTCGTCTCCGGGCAGAAAGTCATTGAAGTGATTGAACTCCCGGTCGCCATAGCGGTAACCAAAGCGCGCCCCGGCCTTTTTCGAAATGTCCCAGGCCAGCTCAGTCTGATTTTTCGTCCAGGTCTGATTGAAAGACGCGGTTTGCACGGTGGGTACAATCGTCGGTACGGTAGCGCTCAGCGGAGTCAGCAGTGTACACGCTTTTGGGTTTATGCAATCGTTATCGACTTCGCTGAAATTGCCATTCTCCGGAATGCGGTAGGCCCAGAAATAAAACTTCTCGATCACGCGTAGATGTTTGGCCAGGTGCACAGTGGCCCCGAGATCGGCCGTGTCGGAAATCCGGTTGGCGGCAGCAGTCCCGGTGCCGGTAAAGGCGAGGGTGCTGGTACGCGTAATCAGGCCGCCGAAAGACTCGTCCAACGGCGTGCTGGAAGTTGCGGAGCTGTAGGCGAAAGAAGCGACCAGCTCCACTCGCTGGAAATAATTGCTGCGCAGGCTGACGCGCTCGGTGGGCGTGGAAGTGCGGATCCGCTGGTCTCGCGAGTAATTGAAGTATGCGCTGCATGTCACATTGGTCAGTGTCCCGTTGACAATCAGACTGGTTGCCGGCGGCACCACGGCGCAGGGTTCCTTGTTCGCGGTATCGATGGACAAGCCCAACGAAACGGGATTTGCCGGCGTGGCGGGCAGGAGCGCCTGATTGATGGGATTCAATTGGTAGTCCGTATCTCCCTTGTAGTAATCGAGGAATTGGTCGTAGCTGAGCACAGTTCGCGGCGCGATTCTAAAGTCCACTCCCAGGCGGTAGGAGTTCATCGTTGTGTTCCAGTCCTGCAGAAGCGTAGCTTCCGTCCCTTCGTGGATGCTGCTGAAGGAAGGCCCGGTCATGTCGTTATGCGAATATCCCAAACGGAAACTCACAACCGACTGCGGAAGCAGCATAAGGTCAAAGTCGCTGATGCGTCGCGTGGTAGCAAATTCGTGAGGCGAGTTCAAGATTGGGATCGAGGGAGTAGAGGCCCCCGGAGCAGGTGGGGGCGGTGGATTCAGTGGATTCGCCAGCAAGTCGTAATCAGAAAAATACTGATCGCGACGGAAGCTGCCTTGCAGGTTGTACCACTCGTTCTTGTCCGCCCGCAGGCGCAGAGCGTTATTGGGATCGCCTCCCCACCCAAAACTGTTGAGGTAAAGATCGTCGAACAGCAAGCCCTGGTGATCGATTGATTGCATCGTAAGCGTCTGATCGAGTATGCGCGGGCCGGTCTGCAGATTCACGAGCGTGTCGTACATATCGCCGCTGCCGGTAACGTCAGTACTCCGGTAGCCCAGTTCGACGGACTGATGAATCTGATATCCGCTGCGGGTTACGCCATCGGGTTCGGCGGGCGGAGCTGGCGCTGCGGTCGGACTCGCCGTGGAAGTTTGGGCGAGGAGTGTTTCTGGTGACCACACGGTCGCTGCAAACAAAAGCACCGCCAGGGCTATCGCGATTCGACGCTTGCCGTGATCCCAAGCTGCAGCCGAACTGCACTCGGCTTGCACGGTCGGATACGCCCATCTCTCCAGTAGCGAAGATTGCAGGCGGGTCGCGAGTTTCTGGGGCGGCTGCATCGATACTCCCTACTTGAAGAACACATCGCTGAAATTGGAGCCATGAATCTGCGTGTGGCACATGGTGCAGGCCTGATACTTCGCCGACTGATTGTGGACGGGGCCACTTGGCCCGCCTGCTGTCAACGTGGACGAGAACGTGTGGCACTCCAGACAGAGCATATTCACTGGCATCACGTTGAGCAGCTTTGGATTGGTGGAACCGTGCGGCGAATGGCAACTGGTGCAGCCCTCGGTCTTGACCGGCACATGCTCGTAGACGAACGGACCCTGCTTATCGACGTGGCACTTGTAGCAGATGAAGTCGCCGCTCGGCAGGGTCCGCAGCTGGCGAACGGTTCCCGTACCATGCGGATTGTGGCAGTCCACACATTGCACCAAACCCTCATTCACGCGGTGGTGATAGGGTTTGGCAAAGTCCGCCTTGGCGGAGACATGGCAGCCGTAACACAACTGGGGTTGCTCTTGGAGGAGCAGGAACTCTTTTTCCTTGGCGTGATGGGGCGAGTGGCAATCGAGACATCCAACGTCATTGTCAGAGTGCGCAGATTGGGCGAAATGCGATTGTTCGTGCGCTTCGCCGTGGCAGGTCAGACATCGAGCGCTAGTCTCCTGCCGTGACTTCCCTTCGAACACGAATATCTTGGTCTTGTCGCCGCCGCCCGCCACGTGGTCGGCCCCGGGCCCATGGCAACCTTCGCAACCTTGCTTCGAGGGACCGCCCTTCGTGTTCAGTGTGGTCTTCCAGTGCGGCGTTTTCGCCCAAGCGTTATAAATTTCCTCGTGACACGTCTTGCAGGTCTCAGCACCCACATACTTGGAATCTTCGGGAGAAGCCGCAGTGGCCGTAGGTGTGCTGGGGGATTGGGCGTTCTTACCAGCAGCCTGCTGGCCCACCTGCTCGGCGGCAAAAGCGAGCGCGACGAAAAGACACAGCGAGGAGAACAGAAGAACTCGACAGCCTTTGTGACAAAGTTCGTGGCTCACAGGTTTGAGTCCCTCAGCTTCATGTCATTCAGCAGGGCGAGGTCTCCCTAGTCACCAGTTCGACTTCCTGGAAATTGCACAAATTCTAATGTGACTTGCAATTCCGGGACTGTTCACAATTGCTCATCTCTCAGAAATCCAACAGCGCCACCTGTCTGGTGTGAACTGGTCTCGGCCGTCGATTGATTGTGGGAGGGCTCCTACAGCCTGACTTTCTACTGGCGGACCGCTACTGGAGCCATTTGTTTTCTCTGAAGTGTTGAAACAGGCATGATGCTTTGGTGAGAGCTGCGCCTTGTATCACTACAGCGACTAAAGATCTGGACGAGGTTGATCTGGTAATCGAAACGGGGAGTGGCGCATTAATCGGTATCGAAGTCAAGGCGAGCGCTACCGTGAATGCTGGTGACTTCAGAGGACTCCGAAAGTTAAGCGACGCTTGCGGCGATAAATTCACGCTAGGAGTCGTTCTATACGATGGCAAAAACTCGGTTCACTTCGGCGACCGTCTTGTGGCTGCGCCAATGTCTTGCTTGTGGGCGTAACTCGAATTTTCGCGGTCTTCGGGGCGCAGTGGATGAAGGTGTAAGCCGGTTGTAACCGTCTAGACAAGTGGCCGAGTTCTTCCTTTGACGTCATTCGCATCCAATGAGAGAGCGATGGGAAGGCGCTCGATTCGAGAATGCAGAGAGTTCCGGTAGAGTCCAGCAGTATCGCCAGCATCGGCTACGCTCCCCAGGAACGCGTGCTGGAACTGGAGTTTCGCCAGTCAGGCGAGGTCTATCAATACTTTGACGTGCCCGCCGAGGAATACACCGCATTCCTCGCTGCCGACTCGAAAGGCACCTACGTGAATCAGCAACTCAAACCTCGGGGATATCGCTACCAGCGGCTCCCGTCCTCATCGAAATAGCTTCCCACGCTTATACATCGGTGTTTGCAAGTGTCTTCCCGGCTCAAGCTTTGGCTCGGTCGGCGATTTTTCTGAACTGCCAAATAGCTTGAGCACCACAGGCTGTGGTCTGGACGCTTGTAGAACGTGACCCTTGCCGCCAAGGTTGATGCGTAGTCCCACCATCTTTATTCGGTTGAAAGGCGGTGCGAATCCGAAAATGTGCAACTGACGTGTAAGCCAGACCTACTACGTAGGTGCCCATAAAGCTACTCATTTCAATGTGATAGATTTTCATTCGTGACCATATATGACGCGAAATCCGCTGCGTCTGCTTCAGAGGTGCATCTCATGCGGGAGCTGGCATCAGTTAGCCGCCTATTCTGTGGGCTTTTGGGTTGGTGCCGGGAGGGGGAGTCGAACCCCCAAGGTACTAAGTACCGGCGGATTTTGAGTCCGCTGCGTCTGCCAGTTCCGCCATCCCGGCACATCGTGGAAGTACTTTATTTTACAGCTTATTCTCTGTCTCTATTCTCTCTTCTCCCAAGCAACAAATGCGAAACTGTGTAACAAAGTGTGGCGCTTTTCGAGGATTTGCACAGCCCAACCTCATTTTGCCGATGCAAGGCCGCGATTCGTTCTCGGGCTTAGATGCCCATCTAAAAAGGGGGCACGCGTATGGGATTCTACCACTATTGTCAGCGAATCCGATTTGGCCCGACAGTTAAACCGCTCTCTTCGCTTCTTTAAAGGCTGTTTCTGGATAACTTCCACCTTGCCGGCCACGCATCGACGGCAGCTAAGGGAATAAAGAATATAATTCGCTCGACAATCTCATGGCCCTAGCTGCCGGAACGATTCTCGGGCAGTGCGAAATCCGCTCACCCCTGGGTGCAGGCGGAATGGGCGAAGTCTACCGCGCACACGATACCCGGCTGAATCGTGAGGTCGCGATCAAAGTGTTGCCCGAGTCCGTCAGCTCTGATCCCGAACGGTTGCGCCGGTTCGAGCAGGAAGAGCGGGCTGCCGCGGCGCTGAATCATCCCAACATTCTCGCGGTTTACCAGATGGCAACGCACGAGGGTGCGTCGTACATGGTTACCGAACTGCTCGAAGGCGAGACGCTGCGTGAGCGCCTTAACCGCGGGGCGATCCCGTTGCGCACCGCAGTTGATTACGGATCGCAGATCGCCCGCGGCTTGGCAGCAGCCCACGAGAAAGGCATCGTTCATCGCGACCTGAAACCGGAGAATCTGTTCCTCACGAGAGATGGACGAGTCAAGATTCTCGACTTCGGCCTGGCCAAACTTACGCTCGTTCACACCGCATCGGAGGATGAAAAGACCGTCACGCTGCAGGCAACCGAACCCGGCGTGGTGATGGGGACGGTGGGTTACATGTCTCCGGAACAAGTGCGGGGACAAGCGGCCGACCATCGTTCTGACATTTTTGCCTTCGGCACGATCCTTTACGAGATGGTGACGGGCAAGCAGACATTCCGCAAGCCGACGTCAGCGGAAACCATGGCCGCGATATTGAACGAGGATCCGCAGTCCGTCGGCCAGCTTGCGCCGAGCACGCCGCCTGGTATACAGCGCGTAGTCCACCGCTGTCTGGAGAAGAATCTGGAGCAGCGTTTCCACTCCGCCAACGACCTGGCCTTCGCGCTGGAAGCAATGTCTGATTCAGCCATTTCCTCCGCGAATCGGCCGCCACTGCAAAGGGAAAAGTCGAGTCTTGTCAGAACCTCAATCCTCGGAGCGACGGCCGCTGCAGTATTGGGAGCGCTCGTACTAGCGTATTTTTTGACGCGGCCTGAAGCTATACCCAAAGTCTCAGACTACGTCCAGCTTACGCATGACGGCCAGCGGAAGCAGTTGGTCGCAACCGACGGTTCCAGGCTTTACCTCCAATTAGGTACAGACCTTGCCCACGCCGTCGGCGCGATTGCGGTTTCGGGCGGTGAGCCTACACGCATTCCGACACAATCGCCCGACATGGTCCCAGCAAGCCTGTCGTCGAATGGGTCTGAGCTTCTACTGATTGACGCGAAGGGCGACCCGCCCTCAGGCCCGCTCTGGAGTCTGCCTGTTCTTGGTGGCTCGCCTCGTCGGTTAGGAGACACGGAGGGGAACGCCGCTGCGTGGTCGCCTGGCGGCACGATGCTCGCATACGTCAATCACGCCGACTTGTTCCTGGCAAAGGCCGACGGCAGCGAATCCCGTAAGCTTATCACCATGAAGGACACTGCTGTGATCGACAATCCCGTCTGGTCCCCAGACAACGCGCATTTGCGATTCGCAGCCTGGGATAGCGTTCGGAACATAAGCACGCTGTGGGAAGTTTCAGTGGATGGGACGGGATTACACAGCTTGCTTCCGGGCTGGAACAAACCGAGCGATCGGCAGTGCTGTGGCAAGTGGACAGCAGATGGAAAATACTTCGTCTTTGGTGCGCGCGGCCAAATCTGGGCTTTGCCGCGAAAGGCCAATTTCTTTGGCTCCGAAACAAAACCAATCCAGGTGACTTTTAGTCCGCTGACGTTGGGCACACCGCTTCCGAGCAAGGACGGCAAACAGCTATTCGTGGTGGGCAGAACTTTCCGCGGACAGTTGGTGCGATACGACTCGAAGTCTGGCGAGTTCGCGCCATTTCTAGGAGGCATCTCCGCCGAGTACGTTGACTTCTCGAAGGACAGCAAATGGGTCGCCTACGTCTCGTATCCCGAAGGCACACTGTGGCGCAGCCGTGCTGACGGGAGCGAGCGCCTGCAATTGAGCTATCCTCCCGGTTATGCCGTAAACCCTCGCTGGTCGCCCGACGGCAAGAAGATCGTATTCTTTGAAATGCTGACAGATAAGCCAGCGAGAATTGTTGAGGTTTCCGCTGACGGAGGCAGCCCGCAGCAATTAATGCCGGACGATCCTATATCGCAATGGGACCCGAACTGGTCGCCGGATGGAAGCAAGATTGTTTTCGGTGGTACTTCCGAGAGCGCTGCGTCGACCATCTCCATCCTCGACTTGGCCAGTCACAAGGCTTCACCTCTGCCTGGATCGGACGGGTTATACGGCCCCCGCTGGTCCCCGGACGGTCGCTACATCGAGGGTTTGTCGGCTGATGAAACAATCGTTTTTCTCTTCGATTTTCAGACCCGGAAGTGGACGCAGCTTGCCAAAGGCGGATTCGCCTGGCCCAACTTCTCGAAGGACTCGCAATACCTCTATGTTCTGTCTGGTCATGGAGGCAGTTCCGTGCTAAAGATTCGGCTGAGCGACGGTAAGGCAGAACAGGTGGCAGACTTGAAGAACTTTGTCTATGCCGGCCACTTTAGCGATTCTTCGCTGTCCCTCACTCCCGACGACTCACCGTTGCTGTTCCGCGATGCCGGAACTTCCGACGTCTACGCCCTCGACTGGGAAGAACCGTAAACGGTACTTCGGGGGCGGCTGCTCAACGCTTACAAACGTTTTCTCAGACTCTGGCGAAGACGCCGACGCGGGCACACCCGTTCCGAAGAAAGCTAATGGGGACTTCTTACCAACGGTTCAGAACTTGGCTTCTGCGACGCCCTCCGATTTCACTTTTCCGCGCAAGGCATCATTGTCCGCATGAACGCTAGCGACCCGAAGGCAGTTTGCAAGCGGGCGCCCACGTTATAATCACAGGCACTCATGGCCCTCGCTCCCGGGAAAAAGCTCGGCCCGTATGAAATCCAGTCACCCCTGGGTGCGGGCGGCATGGGCGAGGTGTACCGCGCGCGCGACACACGGCTGGAGCGCAGCGTCGCGGTCAAAGTTTTGCCTGCTCATCTGTCGGACCGGCCGGAAGCTGGGGAGCGCTTCGAGCGCGAGGCGCGGACGATCTCTTCTCTCAATCATCCCAACATCTGTCATCTGCACGATGTCGGCGAGCAAGATGGTGTGCGTTATCTCGTCATGGAGTTGCTCGAGGGCGAGACGCTCGCCGACCGTCTGCGACGCGGTCCGATGCCTCTCGATCAGGTGCTGCGTTACGGCGCGGAGATTGCCGAAGGCCTGTACGCCGCTCACCGCCAGGGTGTGGTCCATCGGGATCTGAAGCCCGGCAACGTAATGCTCACCAAGACAGGCGCCAGGTTGATGGACTTCGGATTGGCGAAGGAAATCAGCACCGTGAAACCGGTGTCGGCTGAACTGACCGCGGCGATGACGAGTTCGCACGTGACTCCGCTGACCCAGCAGGGGACGATCGTCGGCACATTCCAGTACATGGCGCCCGAGCAAGTCGAAGGCGAAGAAGCCGATGCGCGCAGCGACATTTTCAGCCTGGGGGCCGTGTTGTACGAGATGATCGGCGGCAAGCGGGCGTTTGAAGGCAAGACGCTCGTCTCGGTGGCGGCCGCGATTCTCGAAAAAGAGCCGGCGCCGATCCGCACGCTGCAGCCAGAGACTCCGCCGGCGCTAGAGCGTGCGATCAAGAAGTGCCTGGCGAAAGATCCGGATGCTCGTTGGCAAAGCGGGCGATCTAGCCAGCGAGCTGAAGTGGATTGCGGAGGGCGGGGCGGCCGCAGATATACAGACAGCGTCGCCGGGCGCTGCTCGGAAGTCGTTGTTTTTTGCCTGGGCATTGGCGGGGGTGGCGTTGGTCGCGGCGATTGCGTTGGCGTTCTTCCACTTTGGTGCGCGCGAGGCAAAGCCGCTGGTACGCACCCAGATCGCCTCATCGGATAAATGGGACTTTAATTTCGTAGGCGACAACGCCGGTCCTCCGGTGATTTCGCCCGACGGCACGCACATTGTTTTTTCGGCTCACACGCAGGGCAAGCAGCTGCTCTTTTTGCGCTCGATGGATAATCTGACGCCGCAGCCGATTCCTGGTACCGACGACGCAACCTTTCCCTTCTGGTCACCCGACAGCCGCTCCATCGGCTTCTTCGCTGACGCCAAGCTGAAGCGCATGGACATTGGCGGCGGGCCCGCGACTATCATTTGTGACGCGCCGATTGGGCGTGGAGCATCCTGGGGCCCGAACGGGACCATCGTGTTTTCTCCTCAATACAGCTCGCCCATCTACCAGGTATCGGCCACGGGAGGAACGCCTGCGCCCATCACGAAATTGATCAATAACTACACCACGCACCGCTGGCCGGCGTTCCTCCCCGATGGAAAGCACTTTGTATATCTCGCGGCGAACCACGCGGCACCTACGGTCGGCGATACCGCCGTGTTTTGGGCATCGCTCGATGGCAAGCAGAACAAGCTGGTTGTATCGACTCCCTCGAGTGCGGTTTATGCCTCGGGTTATCTGCTGTTCGTGCGGCAGAACGCGTTAATGGCGCAGCATTTTGACCCGTCTTCCGGTGAGTTAAAGGGGCAGGCTTCAGTTTTGAACGACGACGTACAGGTGGATAGCTCGGTGTGGCGAGGAACCTTTTCCGCCTCAGATAATGGGACGATGGTCTACCAGCCGGGAATGGCTGGTGGCGCCATGCAATTAACCTGGTTCGATGATCATGGCAGGGAGATCGGGCACTTGGGCGAACCGGACGACTACTACCAGGTCGAACTCTCACCGGACAGCAAGAAGGCGGCAGCGGCAATAGGCTCTTTCTCTTATGTCATTTGGGTCTACGATGTGAAGCAAAATACGCGCACACGCCTTACCTTTGGGCCTAACGTTTATATCAGCCCAATCTGGTCGCACGACGGGAAGCAAATTGCATATATGCGGGGCGGAGTCACGACGCTGCAGCAAGCCATTCTAGCCAAAGCGGCGGATGGTTCGGGGGAGGAGAAGAAACTGCTGGACATTGGCGCATACCATGGTTTGCAGAACGGATTGTGCGATTGGTCTCCGGACGGCCGCTACATCCTCTACATTGCTGGGACGGCTACGGTAGGAAATGGAACCGACATCTGGGCCCTTCCGCTGTTCGGAGACCGGAAACCGTTCGCATACATTGCTGCGCCAGGAAATCAGTTGTACGCGCAGTTTTCTCCCGATGGTCGTTGGGTGGCGTATTCGTCGGATGAGTCGGGGACGCTGGAGGTTTATGTAGCGCCGTTTCCCTGGACGGGCGCGAAGTGGCAGGTTTCCAACGGCGGAGGCGTTCTGCCGCGCTGGCGGCGGGATGGAAAGCAAATCTTCTTTCTACGAATGGGAAGCGCCAGTACATTCGGCGCTGACGTTGATGGCCACGGATCGAGTTTCGAAGTGGGCGCGATGCACACTCTGTACAACGTCAACAATCTTTCTCCGAACACGGCAGGACAACAGTTCTCGGTCACTGCTGACGGCCAGCGGTTTCTGCAGATCACTACCGGCGACACAGGAAAAGGCAGGCGGCCGTTAAATGTAATTCAGAACTGGACAGCGCAGCTACAGGGGAAATAGAGGGTCGACGTTTCGGGTTCGATCCCGATCACTCCGCATTGACTGGGCGACGGCGAAAAGGCTGCTGGAACCTTACTTTTGATCGTCTTTCCTACGTGCCGGAATCTCCAGCCCCGCTTAGCGCAAACCATCAATCCAATGTTCGACGAGATCGGGCTGATGGCTAAAGTAGCTTTGCGAATTCGGCTTTTGCCGTCTTGAAGATGGGAACGCCGGGGTCAGCATCTTTCCAGAGATCGAGGAACTGTTTGTATTGACTTAGAGCGCGTACACGGGCGGCGTCCCCGACTGCGCCCTTCGCCTTCTTTGATTCCAGCGTATTTGCGCGAGCCAGACCAAGATGAGCTAACGCTCCCGTTGAACAATTCCAAACCATGCCGGCGTGATCAATAATCTTCTGAAATTCGGTGGCAGCGTCAGTGGCTTGTCCTGAAGCCAGATAAGCCTGAGCCTTAATGTAGGTCGGATATAGACACGA
>JBAVUV010000700.1:0-1565 GCA_049696955.1 Candidatus Sulfotelmatobacter sp.
GCACTGCGAAGAGCGATCTTGCGAGTACCGGGAGTTACAGCGGAGAAAAATGACTCTTCCCAAGCGGTCGCGACGTCAATACTGAAGCGCCAAGCGGACGGGCAGTTCAGCTCATTGGCTCCGATCTCGCCCGTATCTTCGTCCATTGGACGATCGAGTGCGTGGCGATAAATCGTAGCGGTGCTGGCGTTCATCCACAGTCGGGGTGGGCGGGCCAACTGGGCAATGGCGCGGCCGAGCAGTAGCGTGCTTTGAACTCGGGATTCCTTAATGGCTTTTCGGTTCGCGGGGGTGTATCGGCAATTCCCACTCCGTCCCGTGAGATTGATGAGCACGTGGGTATGCTCCACTTCGCTGGCCCACTCCCCTAACGTAGCTCCGTCCCATTTAACAACTTGCCAAGGGACGGGAGGTGCTGACCGGGCGATGACGACAACCTGGTGGCCGCAAGCGTGGAAATGGCGAGCCAGCAGAGTGCCGATCTGTCCACTGCCGCCGGCCAGAATGATTCGCAGCCTCTCGGTCATGGAGCCACCTCGGCAATCGCGGGCTCTTCGCCGTAAACGATATCAAAAAGATCAGTTACTAGCTTCCGCATGGGCCGCATTAGAGGCAGGCTCGAGAACTTTATGAGGTTCACGATTATCGAGAGGCTCTTTCGGAATAGCTGATTGGTTTTTGTTTGCGCGGGCGAGGAATCGTAAACCCAAAAAAGGAGTAAGCCCATCTGATAGAGCCACAACACCCGGGGGAGTTGCGTTTTTAGGTCATCGGGAATCCGGGTCTTTGTCCGTTCCAAAGCAAGCGATAGAAATCTGATATCGCGCTCGCGGATGGAACGGGTTTCTTCGCTGAAAGGCGAAAGTGGATTTTGAGGGTCGATATGCGCAGACAGAGCCGCTAGCAATTGTCGATTGGCGGCAAAGTACTGGAATTTTACTTCGATGGCCGCCCGTATACGTTCCTCTAGCCCTTGGTGTTTCGAAAGAGAGTTCTCCAGCAAAGGATCGAGGTCGCGCTGTGCGCGCTGGTAAAACTCCATCACCAAGGCATCATTCGAATCGAAGTAATAATAAGCAGCTCCCAAGGCTACTCCAGCCTCCTGAGCAATATCTCGCATTGTGGTCTTCTCGAAGCCATGTTTGCGGAACAACGCCAGAGCGGCTTCGAGAATACGGGCCCGAGTTTCCTCAGATTTCTTCGTGGTGGCTTTGGCTCTTCGGCTCATGAATTACACCCGTGCCGCTGGATTCGCCAAAGCGGCATGCAGACTAGAGTTCGTCTGAGAGCGTTTGCGCATGCGCGAAAAGACGAACAGATTAAAGAAGTGCATGCCGCCAAGCACGAGCAGGACGATTCCTACCTTGTCACTCACAAGTTCGATCGAGCCCCGCAGGGTGTTTAGGTTTTCGTAGGTCCTGAGGGCGAGCGTGACGTAACCGATATTGATCAAATAGAAGCCCACCACCAGCAAATGGTTCACGGAGTCGGCAAGTTCAGCATTTCCATTGAAGGCGTCGACCAGGAATATCCGGCCATTTTTGTGCAGCGTGCGGGCAACCCGG
>JBAVUV010000701.1:0-2285 GCA_049696955.1 Candidatus Sulfotelmatobacter sp.
ATCCAACGGTGGGCACGGCCATGCAGAATCCGGCCTGGTCGTCGGTTATCAAACTCACGCAGACGATTTCGCCGAACCTGCTCAACGAAACCGCCTACCTCTACAGCGGCAACAAGATCACCCTCACTCCCATCACCGGCCCTGGCGGCACTTTTGTCCAGCCCAGCGGGTGGACAGCTACCAGCTTCTTCCCGCTAGCCAGCAACCAAGGCGCCCGCATGCCAGAGATCGACCTGGTGGGTAAGCCGCTACAAACAAACTGGAGCTCAAGTTATTATCCCTGGAAGAACGGCTACGAAGGTTTCGAGTGGCGGGACGATCTATCCTGGACCCACGGACTGCACCAGTTCAAGTTTGGATTCAGCTGGCTGCACGACTACAAGAACCAGCAACTGCAGTACAACACCCAGGGAACTGCAATTTTCAACTCGAGCGCATTTTCAGGCGACTCGTATGTCAATTTCCTGCTCGGGGACGCCAGCACCTTTGAACAACTCAACTATCTGTATGGCAAACACTGGGTCAACAACAACTATGGTTTCTACGTCCAGGACAACTGGCACATCCAACCCAGGTTGACACTCAACCTCGGCCTTCGTTTCGACGGGTTGCCGCATGCCTTTGAGCGATATAACCAGTTTGCGAACTTCGTTTCGGCGGACTACAACACTTCCCTGGGTAATCCTGTGACAGCGGCGGGCACGCTGAATCCCAGTTCGCTCACGCCTTACAACGGCAACCTGTTCTATCTCAATGGCATCAAGTTGGCTGGCGTCGATGGTTTCCCCCGTGGGAATGTCCAGAACAAATACAACACCTGGCAACCAAGAGTCGGCTTTGCCTACGATCTCTTCGGAGATGGAAAGACGATTGTCCGAGGCGGGTTTGGAATGTTCTTTGAGCGTGTTCAGGGCAACGATGTATATAACGCTGCCTTGAATCCACCCTTTGCATACATACCCACCGCCACCAACGTTTACTTCTCCAACCCGAACACCAGCGCCTTGACTGGACTCACAACGTCTCAGACTTTTCCCTCAACTTTGACCAATCTGGAGTACAAGTACACGCCTCCTGGGACCGCGAATTTCAGCTTTGGAGTGCAACGGCAGCTCGCCCCGTCGGTCGTCGCGGTGGTGCAGTACGCCGGCTCTCTAGGTTGGGACCAGAACGATGACCGGTCCATCAACACCTTGCCCTTGACCGATCCAAACAACGCAGCCAATCCATACGATCTGCGCGAGGGCGTTTCCAACGGCACGCTGAACGCGAACCTATATCGAATCCAACCTGGCTTTAGCACGATTACGCAAGAGGAGAACGAAACCAATTTCAACTACAACTCGATCCAGATAGGCGTGCGCACGGAGAACTGGCATGGGCTTAACACGCAGGTGGCCTACACCTTTTCTCATGAGATCGATGAGGTAAGCAATGATCTCGGCGCCCTCTCAAATCCCTTTAACCCGGCGTATGACTATGGGTCTGGAACGCTCGACCGGCGTCATATCCTCAACGTGAACTACATCTATACCCTTCCATTTTTCTCGACCAGTCGAAACCTGCTGGAGCGTACGGCTCTTGGAGGCTGGCAATTCTCGGGCATAACGGTATGGCAATCGGGAACGCCACAATACATTCAATACACGGGCACCGTCGACACTCTCGGTCTGGGCGGCGGTACTGAGAACCGTCCGGACCTGGTGGCGCCGGTCTCCTACCCAAAGAAACGGCTGGCATGGTTCAGCACCGCTTCGTTTGCAAATCCAACCGCTCCCTGGAATGGCGGACCCAACCAGGGCTTTGGCAATGCCGGAAAAGATGCGGTCGTGGGACCGGGACTGGTCAACTTCAATTGGTCACTGTTCAAAAACATTCCCATTAAAGAAGGCGGCCCAAGCTTCGAACTGCGATTTGAATACTTCAACGTCTTCAACCACACGCAATTCAACAACATCGATCAAAACTCCGGGGACGCGAACTTCGGACAGGTCACGACCGCCTACGACCCTCGCACCCTGCAGCTTGGAGCGAAGTTCCATTTCTAACCTGCTAGACGATGAAGGGCGCCGAGGCTTGTCGGCCTTGGCGCCTTTCTGGGTGTCTCCTTCTTCGTAGTCCTGTCGGCGGTTCGTCGCCAAGGCATTTGCGTGGAGTAGGAGTGCACCCAGGATTCCCCCGGATTTCCTGTACGCTGCTCTAGACATGTCTGCTGCCCAGTCTTCGTGCGCGATCAGACGCTAATTTGGACAAGTGTGGTTTATACCTTCCGCAGCAGGCGCATG
>JBAVUV010000702.1:0-3336 GCA_049696955.1 Candidatus Sulfotelmatobacter sp.
CCAGCGCCGTCTCATCATGCATGCACCAGTAAACCGCGCGCAGTCCCTTATAGACGAATCCATTTTCGTAAAACGAAAAAAACGTCGACAGCACCACCGACTCATACTGCGGATTCATCGTCGCGTACGGACGATCAAATCTCCCAAACACCCCAATCCGTTTAAACTGCACGCGCTGCAAATCCAAAAACCTCTGGGCATACTTCCGGCACTCCGCTCGCACGTCGAGCGGCCGCATCTGCAGCTTCTTGCCGCCCAGCTCCTTATCCACCTTGATTTCAATCGGCAGCCCGTGGCAATCCCACCCCGGCACGTACGGCGCGTCGAACCCCGCCATCGTCTTCGACTTCACGATGAAATCCTTCAGACACTTATTCAGCGCCGTGCCCATATGGATCGGTCCGCTTGTATAAGGCGGTCCATCGTGCAGAACGTAAGTGGGCGACCCCTTGCGCGCCTCCCGGATGCGCTCGTAAATTCGTGCCTCATCCCACCGCGCCAGCATTTTTGGCTCGTTCTGGGGCAGATTGGCCTTCATCGGAAAGGCGGTTTTAGGCAGATTAATGGTAGCTTTCAGTTCGAGCGGCACTCTATTGGCTTCTCCCAAATGCGTGAATCTTTTTATTATAGGGAGAGCGAACGGGAACGTCCACGCGATGAAGTCGAGGCGACGACAAAAGACGCAGTGCCGGAAAGATACGTATCAGTAAGTGTTCCTTTGTGCTCCTTCGTGTCCTTCGTGGTTCAAAGGTTTTCTGATCGCATCCCCCGGAGGGCCCCCGAAATACACTTCGTAAACTTCCCGAAGAAGAGGTACAATTTTTAAACAGGCGAGATGGAACCGTTAATTCCAGCCGCGTGGCGGTCAGCAAATTCACACAATTGGCCGCGCTCTGATGCAACTTGTTTCAAAAAGCAGTCATCTGTGATAAGCAGGCCGTCGGGCAAGGGGCAATCCATTCACCGTCCGACCTGGGAAAGCCGAATCGGGGAACATGTCATCCGTAGAAGTGAATCCGACACCCGCTGAAAAGGAGCCGGAGCTTCATCTCCTGCTCGCTCCCGACACCTTCGAGCCCCTGTACAAGTCCCTTTTTCGTGGCTTGGACGATTTCTTTTTCCCCAAGAAACTTCCGCCCCTCAAGTTGGACTCGAAGCCCATCCCGGTCAAGGACATTTGGGGCTTCTACAACTACAAGAAAAATGGCGTCCTCGGTTCCACCGCCGCTCACGTCGTAGTCCTTGCACTCATCATCGGCGGCACAATTTGGGCCCACCGCTGGGTCACCAAAGCCCAGGCCAAGCCGCAGACCGTCACCACAGCTCTGATCGATCCCGGCGATTACTCGCTGAAGCCCGCCAAAACCCAAGCCGGAGGCGGTGGCGGCGGTGGCGATCGCGATGTTCTCCAGGCCTCCCGAGGCAAACTTCCCAAGTTCTCCATGCAGCAGATCACCCCGCCTACCGCGGTGATACGAAATTTGAATCCCAAACTCGCGG
This sequence comes from Candidatus Sulfotelmatobacter sp., assembly GCA_049696955.1. GTDB lineage: Bacteria > Acidobacteriota > Terriglobia > Terriglobales > Acidobacteriaceae > Sulfotelmatobacter. The sequence goes on from JBAVUV010000702.1 coordinate 1,501, forward strand.
TCGAGCCAACGGTCATCGTTCCCCCGGAAATCAAAGTGGCAATGAATAATTTGCCCAACCTCGGCGATCCCAAATCTTCCGCCATCATCCCGTCGAACGGAACGGGCTACGGCTCTGGAATCGGCTCAGGCAGCGGCGGCGGCGTCGGCTCAGGCACCGGCCCTGGCGTAGGCCCCGGCGAGGGTGGTGGCATGGGCGGCGGCGTTTTCCGTCCCGGCCGTGGAGTCACTCCACCCCGCCCCATCTATTCTCCCGATCCGGAATTTTCCGAAGAAGCCCGCAAAGCCAAGTATCAGGGCACTTGCACCCTGATGATCGTCGTCGATACCGACGGCAAACCCACGAATCTCCGCGTAGTGAACTCCCTGGGCATGGGCCTCGACGAAAAAGCCCTCGAAACCGTCAAAACCTGGCGCTTCGAACCCGGCAAGAAAGACGGCCATCCCGTCAAAGTCGAAATGGCCGTCGAAGTAGACTTCCACCTGTACTGAGTTTTAGGTCCGAGTTTTAGGTCCGAGCTTTAGCTCCAACGGACCCCAGACTCCAATCAACCTGTCATTCCGACCGGAGCCCGAGCGCCAGCGAGGGCGTAGTGGAGGAACCTGCTATCCTCCACAGAACCACGAAACAACGATATTTTCCCGGATGCCCGCGTAACCGTGGAAGAGGGCCGCTTCAGCGGCCTGCCCTGAGCTACGTCGAATGGGCCGCGAAAATCCTCAAAAATCAACCTGTCATTCCGACCGAAGCCCGAGCGCCAGCGAGGACGTAGTGGAGGAACCTGCTGTCCCCCCCAGAACCACGAAACAACAATATTTTCCCGGTGCCCACATAACCGTAGAAGAGCGGCGCTTCAGCGCCGCGTAAAGCGTAACCCGTGATGGGGCTTTAGCCCCTGCTACTCCTTCAAATCCACATGCTCCACGTTTTCGATCGGATGCCCCAGGACTCTCTCCCCCAACCTTCGAAATTTCTCCACCGAATCCGTAGCAAAAAACTTAATCCGCGGAACTCTCCGCCGTTCTTCCACACCCGCCGGAGAAAGCAAAAGCCCCTGCAGCCGTCCCGCGACCACCCGCGCCGTTGATTCCGCCGAATCCACAATACTCACGTGCCCCGGCGCTGCCCGCCGCAACACCGCCTTCAGCAGAGGATAATGCGTGCACCCCAGCACCAGTGCATCCGCATCATGAAATCCATCCGCAAATGCCTCCGCTAAATAAATCCCAGCAACCTGATCTGTGACAGGATGCTCCACCCATCCCTCCTCCACCAACGGAACCAGCAGTGGGCAAGCCTTCTCCCGCGCCTCAACCCCGCGCGCCTCCAGCGCCCGCCGGTAAGCATGGCTGCTCACCGTAGCTTCAGTTCCAACCACCACCACTTTTTTCTTCTTGCTCACCGCCGCCGCAGCTTCGGCACCCGGCTCCACCACTCCGACAACGGGTACGTGCGCTGCTCCAATAATTTGATCGAGCGCCAGAGCAGTGGCTGTGTTGCAGGCGATCACCAGCACCTGCGCCCCATGCGCCTCCAGATAATGCGCCGCCTCAACCGCGTACCGCGCCACAGTCTCCACCGACTTCGATCCATAGGGCAGCCGTGCCGTATCCCCGAAATAGAGGTAATCAGCCTCAGGAATAAGCTCAAGTAAAGCTTTAAGAACAGTCAGCCCGCCGAAGCCGGAATCAAACACCCCGATAGTAGGACGCCGCTCCCTCGCCATAGTAGAAACCGATCATAGCAGCGCCCGAGAATTGCCGGGAGGGTCCAGCGGAACAGAGAGCACTTCGACTCTGCTGCTAATCAACCTGTCATTCCGACCGAAGCCCGAGC
>JBAVUV010000703.1:0-2829 GCA_049696955.1 Candidatus Sulfotelmatobacter sp.
GCCCACCCTTGCGGTGCTTCGTGTTCTGGACTGGTTGGCGGAGCGGATGCTTCCGCCTGACGAGGGTCCAGCTCACCAGCGCACGGGGCGTAAGGGCGAGGAAGCCGCTTACTTCCACCTTAGAAAATTGGGCTATACGATAGTGGCGCGAAACTTCCGATCGCCGCGTTGCCGCGGCGAGATTGATCTGATTGGCTGGGAGAAAGACGTTCTGTGCTTTGTGGAAGTGAAGACACGCAGCACACGAGATGTGAAGACCGGGGAAGCGGCGGTAGATCGTCATAAGCGGCGGGAAGTAGCGGCAGTGGTGCGGGAGTATCTGCGCCGGCTTCCGCCAGCGTGCCAGTGGCGCTTCGATGTGGTCAGCGTATACTATGACCGGTCGCAGGCCAGCCGGCCGCAGATTGAAGTGTTTCGCAATTCCTCCCTGACAGCTTAGAATACAAAATTTGCATCTATCCTATCTAAAGAGGTTCTGAGTGCCTGAGCTGAGAAAAGATCCCATTGTTGGCCGCTGGGTGATTATTTCCACGGATCGAGCCAAGCGTCCCACTGATTTTGCCCGCGAAAATGTGAAGTTGAAGGGCGGATTTTGCCCCTTTTGTTACGGAAATGAAGGAAAGACTCCGCCTGAGATTCAGGCGTATCGTCCGGGATCGAATGGGGGACCAACCTCACAGCGCGACACGCCGGGCTGGACAGTGCGGGTAGTTCCCAACAAATTTCCGGCTCTGGGGATTGAAGGCACACTGAGCAGGCAGGCTGAGGGCATGTTCGACCGGATGAATGGTATTGGGGCCCACGAGGTTATTATCGAAACTCCCGACCACAATGCCAGCCTTGCCACTCTGCCTCCCAAGCGGATTGAAGACGTGCTATGGACATTTCGCGATCGCATCCTGGATCTGAAAAAGGACAAACGATTTAAGTACATTCTGTTGTTTAAGAATCACGGCGAAGCGGCGGGAGCATCGCTGGAGCATGCGCACTCGCAGCTCATCGCACTGCCGATTCTTCCTATCAACGTAGTGCAGGAAATTGAGGGGGCGAAGCAGTATTTTCTCTATAAGGAGCGCTGCGTGTTCTGCGACATCATCCGGCAGGAGATAGAGAATGGAAGCCGCGTGGTGGCTGAGAACGAAAATTTCCTGACCATCGCGCCCTACGCGCCGCGCTTCCCGTTCGAAACTTGGATTCTACCCAAGCAGCATGAATCGGCGTTCGAGAACTCGTCATCGCATATGTTCGAGAATCTGGCCAAGGCGGTGAAGATGCTGCTGACCAAGGCCGACCGCGTGCTCGATAATCCCCCCTACAACTTGGTGATTCACACTTCACCGGCGCAGGATCCGACCAACGACCACTATCACTGGCATATGGAATTCATGCCGAAACTTACCAAAACGGCGGGATTCGAGTGGGGAACCGGCTTCTACATTAATCCGACGCCACCGGAAGAAGCGGCGAAGTTCCTGCGCGAGGCGGGCGTAGAAGAGTCGATTCCGGCGACCGTTGGATAGTTAAAGGCCGTCCATTTAGAGTTGGAAAAAAGAGGGCACGGCTAGAACGCCGCGCCCTTTGCAGCTGGGTTTTGAGAGAGAGATGCCGATAGTCGCACGGTAGAAGCACCGTTGCGACATAGGCAAGCCAAGCTTATCCTCGCCCCGCCCAGGAGATTGTCACGAAAATGTAAAAACCTAGAGCGTGCGAACAGGAAACACTAAGGCTCTCGCTTAGCTCTGCGTGCGGTCCTGAAATTCCTCGTGCCAAGCCATCTGGATGGCCTCCAGCTTGCCTTCGTTCGAAGCTCCCGGATCGCCTTTGAAATCGGGCAGTTCGGTGACGTAGCGGTGCAGGTCCGTGAAACGAACGGTGAGCGGGTCGAGTTCGGGATGTAGTTCGGAAAGCAGGATGCCGAGATCTTCGGCGTCGTCCCAACTGAGAGTTTTCGGCATATGCGGTTCCTCAGAATCGACTCCCGGCTTCCGTTATCCGGCTTCAGAAAATCTCTTTTCACGAAGCTGAGAACCGGAAAGCGGGAGCCCGAGGCCGGTCTTAGTGATGTTCTTCCGAAATGTAATTGCGGTTCCAGGCGGGGATCTCGACAACTACTTTACCCGGCTTCGTGATCTGCACCTGGCAGCCGAGACGAGAGTTTAACTGCAAGTCGGCGGCCATGTCCAGACGATCGGCTTCGTCGTCGTCCATGGGCGAGAGATTTTCGGCGCCTTCTTTGATCCACACATGGCAGGTGGTGCAGGCGCAGTTGCCGCCGCAAGCATGGTCGAGCGTGACACCGTAGTTCAGCGCGATATCGAGAATCGACTCTTCCTTGCCGTGATCTTCGTAGGGCAGCTTGCCGTGCTCGAATTGCACGGTCTTGCCCTCGGGCAGGAATGTAACCTGCACCGTGTTCTCGCCGGGAGCTTCTTCTGTAATTGTGCCGGCTCCTTGAGTTTTTTCTTCTGCCATAAATCTCCTTCAATCTTTCGCTTCGTCGTTGCTTACGCGGCGAGGGCGAGTGCCCTCGCGACAGCCGGCGGGACGCCGGCGCTACTATTCAAACTCTGCCTTCGCCATGGGATGCGGGGCCGTCGGGCCTTCACCCATGTCGGCCTCGTCCATCGTCTTGCCTTTTAGCGCGGTGGAAACGGCGCTGTCCATCATTAACTCGGCCAGACGCGTTGTGCCTTGATTGAGCGCGTCGATGGCTTTGCGGATGGCCTGGTAATCGTCTTCGGTGTTTACCGCGATTAAGGACTTCTCCATCTTGGCGATTTTTTTCTTTTCGTCGGTGGTCAGATGACCCCATGCGGGACTCTTCTTACC
>JBAVUV010000704.1:0-3071 GCA_049696955.1 Candidatus Sulfotelmatobacter sp.
CTTCTGCACGAAGTCAGGAGAAAGATGCGTGGAATCGGTCAGCTTGAGCAGAGTGCGCTTGGGGTCGGCATTGGAAATGACAGTCTTGGCATTGATCTCTTCACCGGTGCCGAGCAGCACGCCGGTAGCTGCTCCATCTTTGACGCGAATTTCAATTACGTCGGCTTCGGTGCGAATTTCGACGCCGGCCGCTTTCGCGGCCGAGGCCATAGCTTGTGTGAGCGCACCGATTCCGCCCGCAGCGAAAAACGCAGAGCCGGCGGGATGAGAATCTCCAGCGGCTCGAATGAGCAATTGAAGGCTGCTGCCCGCCGACCACGGGCCCAGAAATGTTCCGAATATTCCGCGAGCCGCGATTACGGCACGCAACAATTCGGTTTCGAAATACTCCGCCACCAGATCAGCAACGGCCATCGGCCCCCAGCGCAAAACGCGGTACATATCTCGCTTGCCGAGGTTGCGTAATGCGCGGCCGGTCTTGAGCATGCTCCAGAGATCGCCGCTGCTAGGATAATCGATGTCAGGCGGAGTTGTCGCGAGCGCTTCCGCGATCACTTTGCTGATCTTGCCGAGGGATTGTTCAAACTCAGCATATTTTGCCGCGTCCCTCTGCGAAAAGGGAGCAATGGCCTCAACGGATTTATTTGTATCCTGAGAAAGCGAAAGCGATCGCCCGTCGGGCGAGAGCGTAGTCACGCAAGTCTCTGGCCTGATGAATCTAACGCCATGTTTCTCCAGTTGCATGTCGCGGACGATATCGGGACGAATCGGTCCTGCGCTGTGCGCGAGCGTGGAACAACGAAAGCCAGGATGAAATTCGTCGGTGATCGCTGCGCCGCCAACTTGCGCGCGGCGTTCGAGGACGAGCGGCTTGAATCCCGCTCTAGCAAGGTAGAACGCGGTGACCAGCCCGTTGTGGCCACCGCCAATGATGACTACGTCGCGCCGGTCGAATTTATTTTCGGGCATGACTAAGCCGCTCCCTTGCCGTCTTTCAGCATTTCGAGAGCCGCGAGCCGTCCCGGCGCGCCCATGATTCCGCCACCAGGATGCGTAGCCGAACCGCACATATATAAATTTTGAATGGGCGTGCGGAAGCGCGCATAACCCGGTGCCGGACGCAGGAAGAAAAGTTGCTCCAAAGAAAGTTCTCCCTGAAAGATGTTGCCTTCGCTCAGTCCCCACTCGCGTTCGAGATCGAGTGGAGTGATAACCTGCCGGTGCAGAATAATGTCTTTGATGTTGGGTGCATATTCGGCGATCGTATTCACCACGGTGTCGCCGAAAGCTTCTTTCTGATCGTCCCAGTTGAGCCCGGGACGCAGCTTATAAGGCGCGTACTGCACGAAGCAGGAGAGCACATGCTTGCCCGGCGGCGCGACTGAGGGATCGGTGAGCGAGTGGATGACCATGTCAATGTAAGGGTGACGAGAAAAATTGCCGTACTTGGCATCGTCATAGGCGCGCTCCATGTATTCGACCGAGGGCGAGATCGAAATCGCGCCGCGCAAGTGTGCGCCCGGTCCGGGCATGCACTTGAAGTCCGGCAGCGCGTCCAGCGCCATGTTTACCTTGCCAGAAGATCCGCGATATTTGAAGCGGTTGATGTCTTCGAGAAAATCGGCAGGCAAGTGTTCGGCCTCGATGAACTTGTTGAAGGTGAGGCGCGGATCGACGCTCGACGAAATTGCATCGGCGTAGATTTCGTCACCGTTGGCGAGGACAACTCCCCTAGCCTTGCCGTCCTTGACGATGATCTTCGCGATGGCGGCCTGCGTGCGTATCTCGACTCCGGCTTCGCGAGCCGCGTCGCCGATTGCATTTGAAATTGCTCCAGTGCCGCCGCGCGCGAATCCCCAGGCGCGGAAAGCGCCGTCGATTTCTCCCATGTAGTGATGGAGTAGAACGTAGGCCGTTCCGGGCGAGCGCACGCCAAGAAAAGTGCCGATGATGCCAGAGGCCGACATCGTGGCTTTGAGCACGTCCGTTTCGAACCATTGATCGAGAAAATCAATGGCGCTCATGGTCATGAGCTGGACCTGATTGTATTTGTCGTAGCTCGACATGCCCTGGAAGCGGCGTCCGATAAAGAGCAGCTTCATCAGTTCTCGCGGGTTGAGCGTGTTGGGGTCGGGGGGGACCATGCTGAGAATGGGCTTCACGAACCGGCACATGGCTTGCATGGCTTTGCCGAACTCGTCGTAAGCTTCGGCGTCCACGCGAGAGTGGCGGGCGATTTCTCGGTGAGTTTTGCCGTGGTCGTTCACGCGCCACAGATAATCGCCGCTTGGCATCGGAGTGAAAGTTCCGTCGAGCGGGAGAATCTCAAGCCCGTGGCGCGGGAGATCAAGATCGCGAATGATTTCCGGGCGCAGCAGCGAGACCACGTAGGAGCACACGGAGAACTTGAAGCCGGGAAAAACTTCTTCCGTACAGGCCGCGCCGCCGAGAATGTGGCGGCGTTCGAGCACCAGAACTTTCTTTCCCGCGCGGGCCAGGTAGGCGGCATTGACGAGTCCGTTATGGCCGCCGCCGATCACGATTACATCGTATGAAGTAGCCATAAAACTCTTAGCCTTTAGCGGATAGATTGCTGGTTGAGAAATGCAGACGAGGAATATTAGCGCAGTTTTGGGGTGCGCGTGTTAGAGGCCGCTGGGAAGGACGCTCCAGCTGCGGAGAGCGTTTGACACGATTGGGATTGGTGAGCGCATGGCTGAAGTCGAATCGTCATTCTATCGGGAATGGGCAGTTTTGTCTGCAATTCTCTCTCTGGTCCCGCAGGAAGCATTTGACAAAGGGCTTACACTGAAGGCGATCTCGGATGCGTAAGAGATTACAGATCGTGCGCGCGTTTGCCAGTATTGGATTTATCCTGCCGTGGGTGTTTGTTGCGTTGTACGCGATCGCTCACCGGTTGGGCGGGAATCCGAGTAGGAAGCCGCTGCTCTACCTCTGTCCTTCCTCCATCGTTTCGTTAGGGCTCGATAATGCTTCCTTGCTCGTTGGTCTTTTCGGCTGGCTTCTGATCAGCGTTAGTAATGCTGTTCTCTACTCAATCCCCGGGTCTG
>JBAVUV010000705.1:0-4317 GCA_049696955.1 Candidatus Sulfotelmatobacter sp.
GAAGACATGTTCAGCTCTCCAGAATCACAACCAACTCCATCTCAGGAGCCGGCAGTTCGCCGGGTACGTAGACCCCGACGGTGCGCGTTTGCATGATGTGTTCCCAGCACGGTCCGCTGCGGCTCACCGTAAAATACTGGCTTTCAACCTTGGCGGAGACCGCGGAGGGAGGCACCTCCAGGTGAGTAAGGGTCAAGCCGGGAAGCGCACGCTTTACCAGCTCGGGAACAAACTTTGCGGAACATGTTTTGACGAGTTGAGGAACCTTGGCAATCAGGTCGGCCTCGCCCACTTGCGAATGAATTCCGAGAATCCAGCGCGAACGCTCGAAGCAACGTTGGTCCTTCACTTCGCCTTCGTAAAAATAACGTTGAACGGCTTTGAGGGGAATCTGAATCGCCTGCGATGGCGCAACGATTTCTAGATGACGGCGGATGTGCTCATCGAGAGCATCGAAACCGGGACCGGGATCCCGATGATCGTAGTGCGGCAAAGAGCGCGGATGGACGTCCAAGCCGAAGGTGCAGAGAGCGCCGGCCAGGCGCGACATCTCGCGAAAAAGCTCTTCGGGATGGCCATGCTTGGAAAGCAGTAGATGGCGAAGTGGTGTGAGGCTCGAGTTGATGGCGTGCAGAAACCAGAACTGCGAAACGTGGCGGGCGGACATGCCGGCCTGAAACTTCCCTGCCGACTGCTGTTGTTCGCGCGACACCACGGCGCTTTTATCTTCAAGAATCTCGACCAGTCGCCGCAGCATGCTTGTCAAATGCTCGCTCGCGCTCAAACGTACGGAGGGCGGAACAAACGTGGGATCAAAAGCAAAATGACCCGATCCATCGCGCACTAAACGGGCCAGAGGAAGAGTAAGAAAATCCTCTTGAGGTTCGATTTCCAGAATCAAGCGGATATTCTTGTGCCCGAGTTGCACTGGCTTTTCGTCGCGTCCGGTGTTTTCGTCGTGCATCATTTCGACCACTCCGGTGTAACGCGTGTTCAAGCCGTTGGCGGATTGCAGATCGCAGTTCTGTCCATCCGGAAGCCAGCGAGGTACGGCCAGGGAGACCGTCAGATGATCGGCAGTGGGAGGAAAGACTCCGGCAATATTGCGAGACTGCGGCAGCGAATCACATCCGGGAATGTCAAAAGGTAAGCCATCTTCAAAAATTCCCCGGGCGTGGACCAGCGCGACCGTTCCATTACGCAAGGCGTCGGCATCGAACTGGCAGGCGGAAAAACCGTAGGCATTTTTCCACAGACTCGCGGTCGCGAAGTGCATCGACTCTTCGAAATAGCGGTTCTGCGCCTGAAAGTGATGCGGACCGAGATACATTCCTTCGGCCCATACGATTCTGGAAAGCGACCTCATGCTCACTCACCGTGGGAAATCGGCGGCAGGAATTCTCTTCCCAACCGGCCGGGTTTGAAACAAAATCCAATAAAAAACGAAACGACGCCTGGCCAGCGATGCTAGGGGTTTACTTCTTTACTGTCAAGACGATGGAGCACAGGCTGCGGGAAATGAGCGCGGATGGCTGGTTTGCGGAGTTGGAGCAGCAATTGAACTTGGACCAGTGCGCATTGCAGCGCGAACTTTTGTGGTACATGCCGGCACATTTCGTAATATAGTGGACGTGTTTTCGGGCACAGTTGAGAGTCCAGGTGAGCTTCTGAAGCAATGAAGTTTGCAAATAAATACGAGCTTTCTGACGCGGTCACGAGTGGCAGGCTGGAAACATTCATGGGCCGGGATGTAGGCAGCGGCGAGCGCGTGCTGGTGCACATTTTCGACGCACCGGTAAAACAACCGGGACAACCAACGGTCATGTGGGCGCTGGAATCGTTCCGAGCCATCGCTCCTGAAGCGCCCGGATTGGTGATTGCGGCAGGAAGATATGGCGAAACAAGTTATGCCTATTTGGTAACTCAGGTTCCAGACGAAGCGGCCCTGCGGCGATGGAAGCAGACTTACGAATCGTCAATTGCCGACACGCGCGAGCTTCCGGTGATGCCGACGGTCCCGCCCCAGAGTCTGCCTGCGGGCGCTGCTTCCGTACCACAATCCGAAGTCGTGGCGCCCACGCCGCCGGCCAAGCCGCCGAATCCTCCCACAGGTTTGTTTGGATTACGACCACCGGTTGAGGCGAGTGCACGGCCAGCTGATCAAGTTGTGAAGCGGACGGAGAAACCTCGAGAGGCTGCGGGAAAAGAAAGCGGCATGGAAGGAATTAATTTTGGCCCGCGGCAGGATTTTAAAGGGGAGGAACCCGGCGAGTTCACGAAGCAGTTTTTTGTAGGATCGAGTGAACCGCGGCCTGCGCCTGCAAGTCCGGTTGCAAGAACTCCGGTTCAATCCGCGTCAGTTGAACCCGTTGCAACGGCACTGCGTAAGGATGAGATCGCGGCTGGGGACAGGACCAGCGGCGCTGGCCCGTCTACGAGCCCGCATGGAGGCGTGCCCGAGTTCGGAGGATTTACTGCTTTATTTTCCGCGGAGCGGAAGGTAAAGGCTGGGGAAATAAAAGACACTCCAAGCAGAAATGATGATGTTCCTCGCAATACCGATGATGCAAATTCGGGAGACTTCACAAAATTCTTTCAGGGACCGTTTGATGGGGAACGGCCGTCGGAAACCCCCAATGTGTCGCCAAACCTCACGAGCACGCCGAGAGGAAAAGTCCCTGGGGAATTTACCCAGATGTTTGGCGCGGTGAAAGATAATCCATTTGTCACGCTTTCTCCGTCTAGTCCCATCGATGAACCTCCTCTGCGAACAGAACCTGGGTCTTTCACCCGCTCCTTCGCCGATTCGGCATCACCAGGCAGTGAAGCCAAAGGAAATGGAAATCAAAAACTAGCTGCTTCCGTGGAACCGAAGTGGACGCAGCCGCTTCCACCTCCTTTAGCAGTTCCGGCTAATCCGCCGGAACCGGCAGTTCCGCGAGCGACTAAAGACAAGCCGCGCGAATCGAAGCCTTCCGTCCAGGGGGGCGCGACTCAGCTGTTTTCCGTCCCAGGCGGACCTTCTGCCCCCAGCCTGCCTCCGCCCCCAAGTGGGCCGAGCGAATACATGCGGATTATTTCGGGTGGGATGCCGGGTCTCAATTCTTCAACGGAGAAGCCAGCCGCTGAGGAAGGACCGGCGGCAGGCGGGCTGCCAACTTTCAAGATGCCCGCAGCAGCGGCTCCTTCGCCGCCAAAGATCGCAGCACCTCCGGCGCCGAAATTGCCGAAGATGCCTCCGGCTCCGAAGATTCCGCCGGTGGGCGCATTGGTCCCCAAGCCAAAATCGTCCTACTTGCCGATGATCATTATCCTGAACGCGTCCCTGATCATCGCTGTGTTGCTGATCGTTTATTTTGCGATCAAGCACTGACAAATTATCGGCAAAAAATCAACCCACTTGCGGCAGCAAGATCAATAATTCCATCGTAGGATTGGGCAGATCGCCGGGAACGTACGCCGCGAGATTGCGCGCGCGATTCACGGCTTCCCATGCGGCTCCGGATTGGTTCAGGCTGAAGTATTGATATTTCAGCTTTACCGGAATCGCGCTGGGCGGGTTAGGGAGGTGCTTGAGTTGAACTCCAGGCAGCGCCTGCTTGATCAGATGTTCGATGTGCGTGGCCGAGCACACTTTCACCAGTTGCGGCACTTTCTGGATAACCGCATCTTCGCTGGTTTCGGCGCTGACGGCGAGATACATGCGGGGGTTGGCGAGATACTTTTCGTTATCGATCGCGGTAGCGTAGATCGAACCCTTCACCGGCTTCAAGGGCAGAGACACAAGATTTGTAGGGACAACCGTCTCGAGAAGTGAGCGCAGTTTTTCGTCGAGCTCGGCGAAGACTGGACCAAGTTCGTCGTGTGCATAGAGTGGCAGATCGCGCGGGCGGAGTTTAGGGGAAAAAGTGGTCAGGGACCCGGCGAGAGAAACCATCGCCGAGTACAGCTCCTCGGGATGGGCATGCTTGCTTTCAAATAAATGACTGAAAATCGGGAAATGTGAATTCACAGTGTAGAGCAGCCAGAAATTGGCGATATCCGAAGCGGTGAAATCCGCCAGGCTCTGATTTTTTTGCCGGCGCCCGCCAGCAAGCTGTGTGCTACGCGCGGAAAGAATCTCGATCAAACCGCGGAGCAAGCCGGCGAGATATTCGCTGGCATTGCTGTCGATGAGCGGAGGCACAAACCGATGGTTCAAAGCGAACGTGCCAGCCTTCGTCTTCTCGACGTTGGCAATGCGCAGCGCGGAGCAACCTTCACGGCTTTCGCCCTCCACAAGTAAACGCAGATTTTTTCTCGCAACCTGGACCGGCT
>JBAVUV010000706.1:0-3806 GCA_049696955.1 Candidatus Sulfotelmatobacter sp.
GCGGCTCCTGCGTTACGCGGGCAGGGAAGTGGACGTTCAGAATTACATCGACAACACCGGTGTGCAGGTTGCCGACGTGGTCGTGGGTTTCACGCACATCGATAAAAAATCCCGCGCCGAAATCGAAGCGCTGATTCATCAGCCGCGCTTTGACTATTACTGCTGGGATTTATATGCCCGCGTGTCGCAGTGGTACGAACAGGATAAGGCAAATCTGCAGGCCCGGCGCGACACGCTGCACGCCATTGAAGACCCAGCTAGCGAAACAGCGGCGATTGCTGAACTGATTTCAACCGCCGTGTTGCGCCGCCATCTTGAAACCATGGACCGCCTCGATATCGAGTATGATTTTTTGCCCCGCGAGAGCGAAATCCTGCACCTGCATTTTTGGGATGCGGCTTTTGCCAAGCTCAAGGAAGCCCGTGTTTTGACGTACGAGACTCAGGGAAAAAATAAGGGCTGCTGGGTGATGCGGCGCGCGGGAACAGCTGCAGGTGCCACTGCTAAAAAGACGATTCAGGGAAAGAAGACTAATGGATCGGATGAAGAGGCTGACCTCGACGACATTCTCACGAGGATTGGACTCACCGAGGGTGTAGATATTCGTCCGTCAGGCATTTCTGAGGAAGACCAAAAAGTTATCGTCCGCTCCAACGGCACCGTCGGGTATGTAGGAAAAGACATCGCGTACCACATGTGGAAGTTTGGCCTGCTGGGGCGCGATTTCGCATATCGGAAGTTCTACCGCTATCCCAATCGGCATCAGTGCTGGATTTCGGCGATGGAGGGCGAAAAAGATCATCCCCATTTCGGCGACGTCGCCGAGATTTACAACGTGATTGATGCGCGACAATCGGAAGCGCAAAACACGGTGATCGAGGCGCTGCGCGGGCTCGGGCACAACGAGGCAGCCGACCACTACACGCATTTTTCTTACGAGATGGTCGCACTCACCCCACGATGTGCCGTTGAACTGGGATACACGCTCAGCGAGGAAGACAAGACGCGGTCTTATATCGAGGTGAGCGGGCGCAAGGGTTTCGGAGTCAAAGCCGACGACTTGCTCGATCAGCTTATTGTCTCGGCCAAGAGCGAAGTAGATTCGCGTCATCCGCAGCTGAGCGATGCGGAGCGGCTCTCCGTGGCCACACAAATTGCGATTGGCGCTCTACGCTACTTCATGCTGAAGTTCACCAAGCAATCGGTGATTGCTTTCGACTTCAAGGAAGCGCTCAGCTTCGAGGGTGAGACTGGGCCGTACGCACAATACGCAGTAGTGCGAGCCGCGAGCATTTTCAAGAAAGCTGGGATTGATCCCGATGTGTTTTCGCAAGAGATCACCGCCGAGGCTTCACCCGGAAAGTTCGCAGAATTCCTGACAGGCGAATCGGGGACAGAGATCTGGGAACTCTGGCTCGCCGCGGCGAAGACTTCTTACATTGTGGATCAGTGCATCGCAACGACCGAGCCGGCTTACCTCGCTAAGCATGCTTTTCAACTGGCTCAGCTTTTTAACACGTTCTACCATCGCCATCCCATACTGAACGAGCCGGATGAGAAGCGAAAGCAGTTCTTGCTGGCGACGGTCGCCGTGGTCCGCCGCGAATTGATTCGCACACTGGCGGTGATGGGTATTACCGTACCGCCGGTTATGTAGAAGATAATGCCGACCACTACGAATCCTCCGCCTGCCCGCCATTGGATCCGCATCATCGTCCGGAGCTTACTCATTCTTGTCATCGTGCTCGCGGCTGCGGGATTCCTTTATGAAAACATTTCGGAGGCGCGTGATCGCCGGTTTCATCCCATGCCGGGTCGACGCGTTGATGTAGGCGGCTACCAATTGCATATCAACTGCACGGGCGAGGGAACCCCTGTGGTGGTTCTCGATTCGGGCCTGGGCGATAGCTATGTATCGTGGATAAAAGTTCAACCGCAGGTTGCCAAATTTACGCAGGTCTGTTCTTACGACCGAGCCGGGCTTGGTTATAGCGATAACAGTCCGCGTCGGCGCACCAGCAAAGTGATGGCGGAGGAGTTGCACACGCTTTTGCACAACGCTGGAGTTGAGCCTCCTTATGTTCTGGTTGGGCACTCCATGGGCGGATACAATGTTCGGCTATTTACCAGCCTTTATCGCAGCGAAGTGGTGGGCATCGTTTTGGTGGATTCTTCTCACCCGGAGCAGGAAAAGCGTTTTCCGCAAGCATTGAATGACATGGACAAAACCTGGGTGCGGGAACAGGAATTTATGACGTTGGCGATGCCGTTCGGGATTCCGCGAGTGCTGGGCTTCTGTGGCAACGATGCCCAGGTCCGCGCTGCCGATTGCAATTTTCACAGCTACCGCGAGGGTCTTACAACGCTGAAAACTTTTCCGGAGAGTGCGGCGCAGGCCGCCACAACAGGTTCGCTGGGCGATATGCCGCTGGCTGTTCTGTCTCACGATCCCAACGTGCCGATTTCCGAAGTCCCCGCCGATCTGGTTAAGCCCATGAACATCGCATGGGAGGAAATGCAGGACGAGTTGACTCATCTCTCAACCCGGGGCACGCAGACGACTGCGAAAAATAGTTCACACTATATTCAACTCGATCGCCCTGAGGTGGTCGTCGAAGCGATTCACAATGTAGTGGATCAGGCGAGGAAGAATCAGCCCGTGCCGGAACCCAGGCGCTGAGCAAATACCGTTCGAATTATGTCAAACTATATGCATTACCCGCCAGGGCATTTGCGCCGGGAGGTTATGCGAAAAATGTGCAGAAATATCAAAACACTTTTCAACTTCGATCCGCCGGTGAATGACGCGGAGGTGCGGGCTGCTTCGTTGCAGTTTGTACGGAAGATTACAGGCTTCAAAAAGCCGTCGAAGGCAAATGAAGAATACTTCCTTGCCGCAGTGGAAGAGATCGCGGGCGTTTCCGCTCGTCTACTCCATTCTCTGGAGACGACTGCGCCGCCGAAGAACCGGGACGAAGAAGCAGCCAAAGCCAGGGCGCGAGCCGCGGAGAGATTTGGAACTTAGGTGGACGTGTCTGCCTGAGTGTCGTCCGTATTGGCCGATCGTACTCTTGCCAGCGAAAACCAAGCAAATACAATACATACAATACTTTACACGGAATCCCTGACACTGACGTACATCTTCGCGGTAACCGGGATCATCTAAATAACTAAGGCTGGGAGCCTGCGAGATATGAAGAGTCTTCCTTGTTTTCGTGCAGCGTTCTGCGCTGTGATTTTTCTAGCGTCCTGTGTTGCGTGGGCCGCTCCGGCGGCGAAGGCAACTCCGCAAAGTGTTCCACGGTTTCCGGGCACTCTGGTCAATGCGCGTTATGTGTACGTGACTAGCTACGATGGCGACCAATTCAATACCAACCTGTTCCCTGAAGACCGGCAGGCCATTGCCACGGTCCAGGACGCGCTGCAGAAGTGGGGGAAGTTCACGTTGGTGTACCAGCCAAATCAAGCCGATATTGTGCTGATGATTACGAGTCGCCCGTCGGAAGATATTCTCGCGGTCTATGACGCGCACGGCTGGCCGCGCAATCAGTATCTGTGGCGCATGATGGGACGCAGTGGGCTGCAGCAGGGCGAGGCTCCGCTGGTCACGAATCTGGAAAATGCGTTTGCTCAGGCGACGAAGAAGTAATTCCGCTTCGGGTCAGGCTTTTCTTCCGGCGATGACAAGACCGGCGCCCACAACAATAAGCACTACGCTGAGGGCTGGCGGAACTTTTTCATCGTGCTCGGTGGTGACGCCAACGTGCGCGTCGCCCACGTTGATCCCGTGATGCTCAGAGTGCGGC
>JBAVUV010000707.1:0-11504 GCA_049696955.1 Candidatus Sulfotelmatobacter sp.
GGTGAAACGTGGCTTGAAGGTGCAAGCGCCGGCTGACCACTGCCTGGACGCGGAACCAGCACTGCAGAACTGGACTTCGATAACGAACTCGACTTAGCGGTTATTTGGGCTGCAACTGCGACCACAGGAAAGAGGTGAGTGATGGCGAAAAGCCCAGCCAACACAGAACCAAGCAAAAGGCGATAGACCGAAGACGAGATTTTGCTGCAGGGACGAATGACGCTGCGCATGGCGCTCCTTATGGATGTAATAGTTATCTTTCCGGATGGCTCACATTAGCCGGGAGTAGTCACGGTGACACTGACCCCAGGGAAGGGTGTGCCGGGCGCGACTTTTCACATCAATTGATTGCAAGGAGCGCGCCGAACTCGACGATTAGTGAAAAATAATGCAAATCATGCATCGCACGGGACTTAGCGATGCGCGGAGCTACGAGAGCGAGGGATGATCCAGAATATACGCGTCTGGGTTTGAGAATTGTGTTCCAGGATCGTACGTACGCAGTGGCCGGGCAGGAGCACTCGGCTCTCGGCGCAGAGTATGTTGCTTACAGTCCCATCGCCGAGCGGCGTTCTTAGTTCGCCTGATTGCCAAACTGTGATGAAAAGATGAAACGGTGTAGAGCTTCGCGACGAAGCCTCTGCTATGGCCTCGGTAATATTCTATTCAATTACCATTTCCGCCTCCCGATCGGCACTCTGCGCGGGAACAACGTGAGTTTCCTCAGGGACCGGTTCTCCTGCTATGTCGGCGAGTTGCAGGCGCAAATTGCCTGGGTTCGTGGCGTAGGCAAGGCCGGTATCCAGTTCGATGGCGCCGGCGCGGATTAGCTGCTCGATGCCGCCATCGAAGTGCTGCATGCCCTCGGTGTCGCCGTCCCGCATTGCGTCCAGCAACGTCTTGCCTTCGTGCTCTCCTTTTTCCAGGTATTCTCTAGTGCGCATCGTTGCCTTCAAGATTTCCAGTACCACCACGCGGCTCTTACCATCTTTTGCAGGCAGCAGGCGCTGCGAAATAATGTAGCGGAAACTTTTCGCCAGGCGGTTGCGAATGACGTGTTGCTCTGCCATCGGGAACACTCCAACAACGCGCTCAACTGTCTTCGAGGCGTCGATGGTGTGCAGCGTGGAGAGAACCAGATGTCCAGTTTCCGCCGCCTCGAGCGCGATCTCAATAGTCTCTTTATCGCGCATTTCGCCCACTAGAATTACTTTCGGCGCCTGGCGCAGCGCGGCCCTGAGGGCGAGTGCGAAGCTCGGAGTGTCGCTATGCAGTTCGCGCTGGTGAATGATCGATCGCTTATGCCGGTGCATGAATTCCACGGGATCTTCGATCGTAATAATGTGGTAAGCCTTGGTCTCGTTGATTCTGTCGAGGACGGCGGCCATGGTAGAAGACTTACCAGAGCCGGTGGGACCGGTAATCAGCACAATGCCGTTCTTCAGATCGGCGATGTCGGCCAGTTGTTGAGGCAGCTTCAGTTCGGCAAAAGTAGGAATGCTTTTTGGGATGACCCGCATCACGATGGCATGGCTTCCGCGCTGCACGAATATGTTGACACGAAATCGGCATTCGCCAGGCATACTGTAGGAAATGTCGCACGAGCCCTGTTCTCGCAGCGCCGTCAATGCCTGCTGGTTGCCGCCGATCAGTTCTTCGGCGATGCGGCGGGTATCCTCGGGGCCAAGCAGCGGTAATCCGTTGATTTTGACCGCTACCAACTGTCCGCTTACTTCGATATGCGGCAGGCTGCCGGGTGAGAAAATCAGATCGCTTACGCGAGTTGAGGCGCGCAGCATCGCCGAAAGTAAGGCTGCGGCAGGAATCGCAGGCTTGGGGACTACAGTGTTCGGAACGGAAATCTTAGCTGGGGTATCCAGGTGGGGCTCCTTAGGCTCTAACTGCAGCTTACTTTCCGATTACGAATGCCTCAAGTCACCAAGGTCGTGGTGCTCACAGCGCGGGTTAGGCGTCTAGTCCGTCTACGCATTCAGAGTTCCATCCCACCTGATGGGGCGCGTTAGCCTTCTTTCATCAAATTACACATTAAGCCCGACGTTGGTTGAGGCGTCTTCGTCGTTTGTCTGCAAGATTTTGAGAACACCATCCCTCCTGAGTACAGAGACTGCACGCGTGAACTCGAAGCCATGTCGAA
Source organism: Candidatus Sulfotelmatobacter sp. (assembly GCA_049696955.1). Taxonomy (GTDB): domain Bacteria; phylum Acidobacteriota; class Terriglobia; order Terriglobales; family Acidobacteriaceae; genus Sulfotelmatobacter. The sequence continues at coordinate 2,156 of JBAVUV010000707.1, forward strand.
AGATATTCTTATTTTTGACGACAGCCTTGACATTCACTCGCTCGAGCGGCAGGCTGACCTCCAGTTCCACCGCTTCGCCGATGGATAGCTCCACGGCGAGAATTGCAGAGATTCCAGATTCGCTAATTTCCAGTGTACGGCCCGGCACAGGGCCGGCCATTTTGGAATGCACCACAATATCAACCTCCAGAGTGGCTCTAGGATGACGCCGGTTTTCAATCTTCGGGGTCGCATCTTGACCTTTCAACTCAAATTCCCCTTCCGCCGTTCCGCCCGGTCTTAAGATTCTCGCTCAGCCTGCTGTCGATTATGAGCATAAAAAACTCCTGTCGCAGGCACAGGAATCATCGCCATCGCTGGCCGCACCACTCAATAAGTGCGATCTGAAACGCTTACATAGTCATTGTAAGTGGATACCGTCGAGAAACTGTTACAGAATCGCTCTTGTTACGAAAACCGAACACTGAGAAATGCTCAATGACCTTATGTGACTATTAAAGAGACTTAACCTTCGGAATAAATACCAGCCCGAACTCAATCCAATAACTGTAACTCACTGCCCATTGATCTGGTCGGCGGGTCTTTAGGTTCTCCGATGTCGAACAAAGTCGGATTTCAGACTTTGGTAACTTTCTCTACGTTTTTACTCGACTAGAATTTGATTATCCCCGGAATGTTAAATCGTCCAAAAATCAAATAGGCGGCCGACGCTTTGGGTAGACAATCTTTACATAAGGGCACGAAACCGCGTTCTCTCCGCATGCGCCAGGTCGAGGGCCGGGAGTGGTGGCTTTGGGGCTGCGCTGTCGTCGTTACCCTGGCCCTTACATTCGGCATCCTTGCGTTAACCTTTCCTGGTTTTCATTTCTCTGCAAATAGCGTCTATTCGCTGAATCTCAAAGAGTGGGTTCGCGGATTAGCCGCTCTCGTCTTGCTATTCGATCTTTACACTGTCTACCAGCAGCGGGAGTTGCAGAGAATACGCCGCAAATTGGCAGAGCGCGAGCACCTTTTTGAATTGATTACGGAAAATGCCGCGGACATGATTGCGGTGACTGACCGTGACGGGAAGCGCATTTATAACAGTCCCGCCTATCAGAAAGTTCTGGGATATGCCCCTGAAGAACTCGAGGCGACTTCATCGCTGGATCAGATTCATCCTGACGACTGTGCGCGTGTTCTCGAGGCTGCCGAAAAGGCGCGCAACACCGGCCGCGGAGAGCGGCTCGAATATCGCATCCGGCATAAGGATGGTTCATGGCGCTTTCTTGAATCCACCGCGAGCGTGATTCGTGGTTTAAAGGGCGAGAGCGAGGGGTTGGTCATCGTGAACCGTGACATCACTCAGCGGAAGCGAGCCGAAGAAAAACTGGATCACCTATCTTTCCACGATGGCCTGACCAACCTGCCCAACCGAGCACTTTTTCTCGACCGGTTGCAACGTGCGATTACTCTTTCCCGGCGACACACAGACTTCAGATTCGCCGTGCTGTTCATTGATATCGACGAGTTCAAAGTCTTCAACGACAGCCTTGGGCACGCCGCCGGAGATGCGCTGCTGATTCAGGTCGCGCAACGCCTGGGCGCCAGTCTCCGCGGTACGGACACTATTTCACGTCCTCGCATCGGTGACACTGCAGAGCCCCTCGGGGGCGAGAGTACGCTGGCCCGGCCCGGCGGCGACGAGTTCACTTTACTCATCGAGGAACTTCAAAATCCCAGCGATACGATTCGCGTGGCCGAGCGCATTGAGCAGAGACTCGCACTTCCATTCAATCTGAATGGCCGAGAGATCGTGTTGACGGCTAGCATCGGTATTGCCTTCAGCGGCAATCCCGGCGCCGAAGCGCAAGATATTCTCGGCGAAGCCGAGATTGCCATGTATCGCGCCAAGAGCACTGGTAAGGGCCGCTGTGAAGTCTTCGACCACGAGATGCATGCGGGTGCCATCAAACGTCTGCAACTCGAAACCGACTTGCGCAAAGCTCTGGAGTTGAATCAGTTCCGTGTTTACTACCAGCCGATCGTCTCTTTGGAGAGCGGCCAAATCGTGGGATTCGAGGCGCTCAGTCGCTGGCAGCGTCCTGAACGTCTGGTGATGCCGGGAGAATTCATCGCCGCTGCGGATGAGACTGGAATCATCCTGCCCATCAATCGTCAATTGCTTTACGATGCTTGCCGGCAAGTTCGTTTATGGCAGGCGATTTTTCCGTCCGACCCGCCACTCACCATCAATCTGAACATCACGCCGAAGCAGTTCGCGCAACCTGAGTTGGCTTCCCAGATCGGCAGCACTTTGCGGGAGACGGGATTGGACCCCGGCTGTGTCAACCTGGAGATCACGGAAACGATCGCGATGGGCGATGCGGAGAGGTCTGCAATCGTGCTTGCTGAGTTGAAAGCGCTCGGCGTTCGCCTGGACATCGATGACTTCGGGACAGGTTATTCTTCGCTCAGCCGCTTGCAGCGTTTCCCCGTGGACACCCTGAAGATCGACCGTTCTTTTATCTCACGCATCGACACCGATCCCGCGACTCACGAAATTGTTCGCGTCATCGTCATGCTTGCCCACGGTCTTCGCCTGAAGGTGGTTGCGGAAGGTGTGGAAACACAAGCTCAGGTGGACCTACTCAAGAGCATGGGCTGCGAGCTGGCTCAGGGATACCTTTACTCCAAGCCCGTTCCAGCCGAGGCAATCGAACTGCTTCTCAAAGAGCAGTTAACGCGAAATCCCATTACCACTACCGGAGAAGCCCTTTCGTTTCGCGAGTGAAGCCGGGTTCGTGCCGGCACGTGCAAGGTCAGCGGCGGTATATCCGATACAGGCACAAGCAGAAGATTCCGATACGCGAGCGTCGACGATGGGTCAGACGTTTTGTGGCGAAGGAAGGGTCACAACATCCCGGCCACGAGCTTTGGACTCATACAGGCAGTGATCCGCGATCTCCAGCAATTCACCGGATGTTGATCCATGTTCCGGAAATGCTGCTACGCCCGCTGAAAGCGAAAGTGTTCCAACACTCTGCTTCTTGTATTGCAAGCGCAGACTCTTCACCTCGGAGCGCAATGCGTCTGCCCGGATCGCCGCGTCCTGCGCAGATGATTCCGGGAGAATAATGGCGAACTCCTCGCCCCCATAGCGACAGCATATGTCGGTGGCGCGAAAGAAAGTGCGAAACAGGTCGGCAAGGGATTGGAGCACCATGTCTCCGGCGTCATGGCCGAAGGTATCGTTAAAGCGTTTGAAATGGTCGAGGTCAAGGAAAAGAACGGAAGTGGCCTGTTTTTTACGGCTGGCCAATTGCAATTCTCTTTCCAGCGATTCCTCAAGGAATCGGCGGTTGAAAAGGCGAGTGAGCGGATCGCGAATCGATTGTTCACGAAGAGTTTCGCGGAGTTGAAGACTGGCCAGCGAGAGGGCAATCTGCGAGGCCACGCTGACTGCGAGTTGCGTGTGAGATTCCCGAAAAGTTCCAGAACCCGTTTGAAGCCCTATTGCATCCTCGAATTCGAGGTGCAACACACCAATCGTGTTCCCCTGTGCGACCATTGCAACACAAAGGGACTCGACGCTTGAACTCTTGGTCAAATGTTGGCAAGTCATGCCGCCACCTGGAGATTCACTCCAGTGAGGCTGGCCACGGCGCAAAGACCAGCATGCCTCGGGAGGAAATGTCGGAGCTAATACGTCCTTCTTGCCCCAGCGAACTGCTGCTTCAATGAGGTCTCGCGACGACCGGAACAAATACAGGGCTCCAGAAGGAGCTTCAGGAAAAAGCTTCTGTACGAAATGGGATACCACTTCGCAGGCTTCCTGAACCGTCCCACTACACTGCAGCAGATCCCCCATTTCATTCATTGCGCTCATCTGCCTGGTGCGGAGCTCTAACTCCTTCACCAGGAGGTCCGACGACTGCGCATGTCGCCGCTGAGCTTCGAGTGCCCTAGTTTGCTCAGAAATGTCCTCATAGATCAGGTATGCGCCTCGCACCTCGCCGTTCAGAAGCAGCGGGACACCATGCAGCGCCAGGTCGAGGAGTTTTCCGTCCTTACGCTGTTGTTGCACCGTCCTATTCAATGTGTTTCCGGCGAATATTTGTGGAATGAATTGTGCGGAGTCCGTGGCGCCATCATCGGCGGTCCGCATACTCTCCATATGAACGGAGCTCAGTTCGTCGCGCTGATAAAGGAAAAGTTTCTCGAAGGCAGAATTCGCCAGCTCCACCCGGCCTTGACGGTCTAGAACGACGATTCCCAGAGGATTATTTTGTATCAGGGAGTCCAAGTAGGCGGTTTGTTCTTTCATCGCCGTGGCAAGGCGGTGCCGTTCACTGACCTCAGATCCTACGATTAGTCCGACCGCGGACAGCACCAGCATGAACAAACCGATTTTTGTGAACACCGCCTCGGTCGGGGGGAACAGATGCATCGTAACTATAATCCCAAAGTTTATCGCCAGCAGGCCGGTAACGACTCGCTGCACTCCTTGGCGCATCGCGATCCAGATTATGGGGATGAAACAAATATAAAAGTGCCCGAAGCGTTCGTCCTTGGTTCCGAATATTGCCCAGCAGACAGCCGGTATCATCAGAGCTTGGCCACAGTTTTCCACCAGCGCCCCAAACGTGACCGTTCGTTTGGAATGCGGACTAATCGGCTGGACTTGGGATGGTGGCGAAAGCCACCTGCGAATACGCGGCAAGACATGCACCAGAAGAAACGGTGCGATACCCACCAGCCCAATCGCATCACCCAAAAACCACACTACGACAGCGGCGTTGTACTCATCCCAGGTAATGCTGTGGTCGGCAATCAAGCATGCGACGCCAACTACCGTTGCTCCGGCCGCCGCCACGGCACTAATAAAGAGATAGCGGACCACATCCTGGCGGCGGCGTAGCCCAGGATCGATTTGCAATGGACCTCGCAAAACGTAAGCCGCTGCACCGTAACAGACAGCAATTCCTGCCGCGTCAACCGTGCCGCTAAATGATATGACGGGCTGCTCGTACATAACCTTGCCAGCCAGAGCAACGGAAAAGCAGACCAAAATGGCATACCAGGGACTGACTCCCAACATGAGCGCCATGGCCAGGCCAATGGCTGGGTACCACGCGACGAATCCAATGCGAGAGAAGAAAACAATTTCAGGGCGGTTCAGGAGCAGGTACAACACCACGAACGACAGGGTAATCAGAACGTGACGAATAATCGCGCGGCGCAAATGCATGAACAGGATCTCAGTGCCTGGGTGACTCGCTTAGTCATGCAGGGAGTTACGGACATGGAAAACTTCTAGTTACTGAACAGGGCTAACTAGGCCAAGAGTTTCACAAAGAGATAGCTAACTCCTAATTACCGAAGTCATTTCTGCACGATTGACTCCCCGGCTTCCTAGTGAAAGCACGTTCGATCCTCAGAGAACTTACGTTCCTCCATCGTCGATTGGAAGAGGTGAAGGCGTCTACAGCTTGACCCCGCGTCACTTTCTTCTCCGAGTCCCGATCTCAGTGGCGATTGAGAACGATGAGTTCCACCGTATCGGTTGGAAGAGAATGTGACAAATTCAAGATGCCATCCTTCCCGGATCCCGTTTCGACTAGATCGAAGTTCTCAGTCTTGCTGATCCGATAGCGCTTCATGCTGAATGGCGCCAAGCCCCAGGGTAAATTCTTAATTGCTAGCTCGTAGCCGGCGTTATCGCGGTAAACAATGTCGTGGCGCAGCGGCAGGAACTTGACTTTTGACATATCAGGCATCGGTGGCGACGTCTTTTGCAATTCCAAAGGCATCGGCATGAGGTCCGGTTTGTAATTCGCTGGAATCGCGTAGTTGCTGATCAGAATTTGCACAGTGTTGCCATCGTTGGAGCGGCCCGCAAGCGCAGCGAATCCAAAAGTGTCGCTACCCTTGACAGGAAGGCGTTGTGGCGTGTCGAGCATTTTGCCCATCGCCTTGAACGTATATGCGGTCTTGAAATATTTTCCGTCAAGGCCAAATAGGCCCATCCACGCCGCATCTCCACGATAGAAGTGGGCGTGGTCGATCGAAGTGTCCTGCAGATAGCTCAGCACTGCTCCGATGTAGGCGGCATTGTGGGCGCCCTGGAGTTCAGCCTTTTCTGAATCGGTAAAGTCGGCACTGAGATTCCATTCCGATAGAATGCTCTCTGCGCGCGGGAAGCCATGTGTATCCAGAATGCCGCGGATTTCCTTCGCGAGGCGAACCGCGTCGTAAGGATCGGCGGAGCCGTTGGCATAGGTGTGCCAGGAATAAAAGTCGAGCGGCACCTGATGCGAGGCGCAGAAGTCGATGAATCCTTCGCGGTACCCGCCGTCGTCGGACGGAAAGGCTTTGCCGTCACCGCCAACCTTCAGTGTGGGATCCACAGACTTCAAGGCACGCGCGGTTTTTTCATACAAAGAGTAAAACTGCTGTGGAGTGCCAGACCAAAATAACCCATCCGGCTCATTCCAGAATTCCCAATAGCGAATGTCATCGTGAAATCCTTTTGCCCACCCTTGGTTGTAGTGCATGGCAATGTGTTTCACGACGCTGGCAAACTTGTCGAAATCTTCCGGCGGATTGACGTTGGCGCCCCAACTCCGTCCGATCCGGTAATAGACGTGTGCTCCGCTGGCGCGAATGGCGGCGATTATCTTGTCGGTTGGAAGAAAATTGTAGCTTTCCGGTTTTTCAGGATCAGCGCTCCAGTTGGGAAAGATGATGCTGGCGTTCCCCGCCTTCACCACTCCGGCCCGCTGCACTTTGTCGGGAATGAGCCATGCGAGCTCTCCGTTGTCGACGATGAATTTTGAGTCGATTTCCGAAGGGCCCATTGCATCGTGAGTGCGTACCTGATTAATACGCAGATCTTTGTATTGTTCGACCAGGTTTGGAAGTCCAGCCATCACAGGATTCGGTGGACCATTCAGTCCCTGAAACGAGCGGATCTCGCCGATCACTCTGCCGCCATCCACTTGTAATGTTCGATATCCCGCGTGAACTGTATCTTGGGCATATCCAGCAATGACCAGCATTAAGAGGCAAAATAAACAATGCGAAACTCTCTTCATCGGCAATGCTCCCATGTTCGGCGAGCCGCTCTTATCTCGCCATAACTACTTTTTCCTGCGTCCAAAACTTTGTGATTTCTTCCAGCGAACGGCCTTTGGTCTCGGGGACGAGCCAGCCGACAAGAACGATGGTCAACAATGCTCCGGCGCTGAAACACCAGAAAGTACCGTCCGATCCCAGGTGTTTCTGCATGATCGGAAACAGTTGATTCCCCAGATAGCCCACCAGCCATAGCGTCGTAGTAGCGATGGACATGCCACGCCCGCGGACCTTGGTCGGATAAATTTCCGAAATGATGACCCAGCAGGCCACGCCGTTGCCAAATGCATGCCCGGCCACGAAAGCCATTACACAAATCAACACAACCAAACCGCTGCCGTGGATGTGATAGAACCAGCCGACGAACGCAAAAGAAACAAACTGAAGCGCAGTGCCGGCGAGGATTAGCGTTTTCCGTCCGGCACGGTCTACCAGCCAGAGGGCGAACAGTGTGAACAAAAGATTGATTAGGCTCACCAGCACTGATTGGAAGAATGCATCGCTGGTGGCGGTTCCGGCGGAGCGAAAGATCTCCGGCAGAAAAGAAAACAACGGTGTTATGCCGCTGATCTGCTGCAAGCCCGCCAGCATGATGCCAAGCAGAAGCGGACGCCGGAACGTGGTGAACAGCTCCGAGATATGGCCTTCTTCGGTGGCCAGCGAATTCTCGATTTCAGCAGCTTCGCGTTTCGCTGCGTCGAGGCCGTTGATTTTGGCGAGGACGTCAACCGCCTGTTCCCGACGACCCACTTTCATCAGCCAGCGCGGGCTTTCGACCGCGGGCAGAATCATCAAACCGAAAAGAATCGCGGGCACGACCCCGGCGAAGAACATCCAGCGCCACCCCGTGGTTACGTTCCACGCTTCGTCGCCCATGCGCTGGATCAGCATGTTGACGAAGACGGCGGCAAGAATTCCAACCACGATTCCGAGCTGATAAAGCGTTACACAGCGGCCGCGAACCCGCGTAGGAGCAATCTCAGCAATGTAGTTCGGGGAAATCACTGATGCCGCGCCGATTCCTATGCCTCCAATCAGCCGCCAGAAAACAAACTGATGGAGATTCGCAGCGAACATAATCCCGACGGACGACAAAGCGAAACAAACCGCGCACAGCGCAAGACCTTTTTTCTTGCCAAGATAATCCGCAACGGTTCCGGCGGCGGCGCAACCGGCGATGCATCCCAGCAGAGCGCAACCTGCGGCCCATCCGATTCCTGCCGCGTCCAAATGAAAGAACCGGCTCAAATATCCAATCGCGCCGCTGATCACGATATTGTCATAACCAAACAGCAAACCTCCAAGCGTGGAGACAGTGGCTGCAATAACAAGCGGGCCGCGCGAATAGGCTCGACCAGAAGTATTGTTGAGGCTAGTCGCCGTCATGAGTGACTACCAGGGTTGAGCGGTGTGGTTGCGAAGATTCAATCATGGCCTTCGCTGCGAGCATGAAGCCCAGGGTATGCGCCATGCCGGCATGCCAGGGCGCGGCACAGGTCATCTGCGGCGTGTGATCGGGAATGAGCACGCCATCGAATCCATTGCGGTGCAGAATCGCGAGGATACGAATCATATCCACATCGCCTTCGTCGATAAATGTCTCGCGATAGTGCGGCACTTTTCCCACGACATTGCGAAGATGAATGTACGCAATCCTGCCTTGCTTGCTGTATTGATCCACTGCGTCGTAGATATCGCCTTCCGTCATTTCGGCGAGAGTGCCCACACAAAGTTCCAGGGCATTAGCGCGACTGGGAGCGAGGTCAATTAATCTTTGATACATGTGCGGTTGGTAGACGAGCCGCGGCTGCTGCCGCATCGTTGGCATGGGAGGATCGTCTGGATGGGCGGCGAGCCTCACGCCGGACTCCTCGGCAACAGGAATAACTTCTTCCAGAAATCCTTGCAGGCGCCGCCAGAGTTCCTCGTGCGAGATCGAGGGCACGCTGCCGGCAGGCGCGTTGCGATCATAGATCATGTTCCAGATCATTCCCTTCGGGATGGGCACGTCTTCGGCGGGGCCATCCATGCCCAGCGTGATTGCGTGGCCGCGTCCCAGAGGAGCCGTCACTCTGCCGCACACGCCTGCCAAACTGAAGTTGTAGCCGAGCACCGGAATTCCGGCCTCGCCCATGCGGCGAATGATGGTTTTTACTGTCTCGATCTGTTGTGAGCGCAGCGGGCCATTGAGCAAAATATCGTGCCAGTGCGCGGGATCGAGATTCTCGATCGC
>JBAVUV010000708.1:0-3240 GCA_049696955.1 Candidatus Sulfotelmatobacter sp.
GTCTCCATGCGTGCCGCCTTCAAAGCCATCAACGACAACAAACAAGTCGCCGTGCTCGCACCCACCACCGTGCTCGCCTTCCAGCACTTCGAAACTTTCAAGCAGCGCTTCGCTCCGTTCCCCGTCACTATCGAAATGATCAGCCGCTTTCGCAACGCGAAGCAGCAAAAAGAAATTCTGCAGAAAACCGAAGCCGGCAAAATCGATGTCCTCATCGGCACCCACCGCATCCTCTCCAAAGACATCAAATTTTCCGACCTCGGCCTCCTCATCGTCGACGAAGAACAGCGCTTCGGCGTGCGCCACAAAGAGCGCATCAAGCAAATGCGTAAACAAGTCGACGTCCTCACCATGTCGGCCACGCCCATCCCGCGTACCCTGCACATGTCGCTCGTCGGCCTGCGCGACATGAGCGTGATCGAAACTCCGCCCAAAGATCGCATGGCGATCCAAACCGTAGTCGCCAGTTGGGACGAAAAATTAATCCAGTCCGCAATCGAGCAGGAACTCGAACGCGGCGGTCAAGTCTATTTCGTTCACAACCGCGTCGACACCATCTGGGAAATCGCCGCCAAGATCCAGGCGCTCGTTCCGAAAGCACGGATCATCGTCGGCCACGGACAAATGTCCGAAGGCGAGCTCGAGAAAGTAATGCTGAAATTCATGCATCACGAAGCCGACATCCTGGTCTCGACCACCATCATCGAAAACGGTCTCGACATCCCCCTCTGCAACACGATCCTGATCAACCGCGCCGACCGCCTGGGCCTCTCCGAGCTTTACCAACTGCGCGGCCGCGTAGGCCGCTCCAACCGCCGCGCCTACGCTTATCTCATGCTTCCGCCGGAAGTCGAACTCACGCCCATTGCCCGCCGCCGTCTCGCCGCACTGAAAGAATTTTCCGATCTCGGCGCAGGATTCAAAATCGCCGCCCTCGATCTCGAACTCCGCGGCGCCGGTAACATGCTCGGAGGTGAGCAGAGCGGCCACATCGAAGCCATCGGCTTCGAGCTCTACACCCAAATGCTCGAGCGCGCCGTCCGCGAGATGAAAGGCGAAGCCGCTCCCGACGAAGCCGAAACCCAGCTCAATCTCGGCCTCAACATCCGCATTCCCGCGGATTACGTTCCCGAAGAAAATCAACGCCTGCAAATGTACAAGCGCGTTGCCCGGGTCGAGACCGAGCAGCAATTAGCCGACGTCGCCGCCGAACTGCAAGACCGCTACGGCCCACCACCGCCCGCAGTCCGCAACCTGCTCGACTACGCGTCTCTAAAATTGTTGTGTATGAAAGTTGGCGTCAACGCCATCGAACGCAAGCGCGACTCCGTCACTCTGAAATTCCAACAAAACGCCGCCGTCGATCCCGAGCAACTAGCCCGCTTCGTCTCCGCCCAGCGTGGCGCCCAATTCACTCCCGACGGCATGTTGAAATTTATTTTGAAAGCCACAGCGGCAGACGAAGTCCTGCGCACCCTCCGCACGATACTCGAGCAACTGGCCAGCGCCGAAACTGCATCTGAGGTTCGGTCCACCAGCGGACACGCGTAGCTTCGAAATTCAGCTTTGAAAAGGATGTGGCTTCCAGCCGCGCCGCAAAGCTCCATAGCGCAATGGCGGCGTTAGCCGCTGAGGCCGCCCTCGATCATGCGATAGAATCATCAGTTCCGCTCATAACGATAACCGAACCGTCCTTATGACTAAGATGAAAGTCTGCAAAGCCGTCTTCCCCGCTGCGGGCCTTGGCACTCGCTTCTTACCTGCAACCAAAGCTCAGCCCAAGGAAATGCTCCCGCTGGTGGATAAGCCCATCATCCAGTACGGCGTCGAAGAAGCCATGGCCTCCGGCTGCAATCAAATTCTCATCATCACCGGCCGCGGCAAGCAAGCCATCGAAGACCACTTTGACGTCAGCTACGAACTCGAACACATGCTGGAAGAGCGCGGCAAAACCGATCTACTGCAGGTCGTCCGCTCCATCTCCGACATGATGTACGTCGCCTACGTCCGCCAGAAAGAAGCCCTCGGCCTCGGCCACGCCGTTCTGATGGCCCGCGAAATGGTCGGCCACGAACCCTTCGCCGTCCTGCTCGCCGACGACGTCATCGACGCCAAAGTACCCTGTCTCAAACAAATGGTCGAAGTCTTCGACGAAAAACAATGCTCGGTTCTAGCCACGCAAGTCATCGAAGGCAAAATGATTTCTTCCTACGGCGTTCTCGACGTCAAGCCCGTCGACAGCCGTTTCGGCGATCGCCTCTTCGAGATCAAAAACATGGTGGAGAAACCCAAACCCGAAGAGGCTCCATCAAATCTCGCCATCATCGGCCGCTACATTCTTACTCCGGCAATTTTCGACTGCCTCGCCAACACCCCCACCGGCGCTGGCGGAGAACTCCAACTCACCGACGGTATGCGCCTGCTCTTGCAAAAAGAAAAAATGTACGCCTATGTCTACGAAGGCCGCCGCCACGATACCGGCGACAAACTAGGCTTCCTGAAGGCCACCGTAGAGTTCGCCCTGAAGCGGGAAGATTTAGGGCAGCCGTTCCGTGAGTACCTAAAAGAACTGAAGCTCTAGCGGTTCGGTCCTTGAATGTTGGAATGTAGGGACGGCCGCCTCGGCCGTCCAGCCAAGCGCAGCGCGGCGTAGGCGGCACCACGGCGCTAGACGCCCCGCAACTTCCTCGACTTCTCCTCCACCCCACGCGCCAACTTCTCCTTATGCCCTTCCAGCTTTTTAGCCACAGACGCATCCGCCAATCCAATCATCTGCGCCGCCAGAATCCCTGCATTCGTCGCCCCCGGTTTGCCAATCGCCACCGTCGCGACCGGAATTCCCGCCGGCATCTGCACGGTTGCCAGCAACGAATCCATCCCCTGCAGCGAAGTCGAAGGAATCGGCACGCCAATCACCGGCAAAATAGTGTGCGCCGCAACCACTCCCGCCAGATGCGCCGCCCCGCCCGCTCCCGCAATAATCACCTGAATCCCACGCCCCGCCGCCTTCCGCGCGAAATCCGCAGTCCGCTCCGGCGACCGGTGCGCCGAAGTCACATCCATCTCGTACTCGATTCCAAACTCCTCCAGCGCCTTCCCTGCCTCCCGCATAATCTCCAGATCAGAATCACTCCCCATCACAATCGAAACCAATATTTTTCCCATGATTCCTCTTAGCTAAAATGTCCTTCCCTGTAAATTGTTCTTCTTGTAAATTGTCATCCTGAGCCAGGATTTTGC
>JBAVUV010000709.1:0-5584 GCA_049696955.1 Candidatus Sulfotelmatobacter sp.
GATCCCAGGTCACGTGCTGCACCTGCCGTCGAATGGGCTTTCCTTCAAAATCGGTGAGATCCACTCCGGTCGGGGTGACGACGGCAAGGTCGCCATCGGCGAGGAAGAAAATATCGCGGGTGTGATAAAGGATGGCGGGAACGTCGGAGGCGACAAAGTATTCATCGTTGCCGAGACCAATGACTAACGGAGGGCCGTTGCGGGCGGCGACGATTTTGTTGGGTTCGTCGACAGAAATCACGGCCAGGGCGAAGACGCCAGTAAGGTCCTTCACGGAGCGGCGAACGGCGTCTTCGAGCCTGGGACGATGGCCATTGCCGGTTTTGAAAAGATGTTTTTCGATCAGGTGCGCGATTACCTCGGTGTCGGTCTCAGTAGAGAACGTGTGGCCTTCTTCGATCAGTTTTTTCTTCAGGCTGAGATAGTTTTCCACGATTCCGTTATGCACGACGACGATCTTGCCGGTGCAATCGCGATGAGGATGAGCGTTTTCTTCAGTGGGACGGCCGTGCGTAGCCCAGCGAGTGTGGCCGATGCCGTAAGTCCCTTCAAGGGGTTTTAGGCGAATCGCCTCCTCCAGGTTGCGCAGTTTGCCTTCGGCGCGGCGCAGTTGGAGCTGATCCCCGTTGCCGGCGACGGCGATTCCCGCCGAGTCATAGCCGCGGTATTCGAGGCGGCGCAACCCCTCGATGATGATAGGAACTACTTCCTTCTTGCCGACATACCCAACAATTCCACACATGCGGGAGCTCCAGGAATTCAGTCTGCGAGGGAGCAGCGAAACTCTTCGATGACCGGGTTGGTAAGCACTTCACGAGCAATGCGCTCCACCTCAGTCTTTGCGTCCTCGCGGCTTAATCCGCCATCGAGCGTAAGCTCGAAATACTTTCCCTGGCGCACTTCTTCCAAGCCTTTGTAACCCATCTTTTTAAGCGCGCCGTGGATGGTTTTACCTTGAGGATCGAGCACGCTCTTCTTGAGCGAAACATATACGTAGGCTTTCATGGAAGGACAATTATACGTCAGGTGCGAAGACGGTATTACCAAAGTCAGCCAGACGGGATCGCAACCCGCGCGAGCGAAAAGTAGCTAACGCTCGCGATTTCTCGTTACGAAAAACGAAAAAAAACGGCCAAATCGCCAAACCCCTAAGGGGCGCTGAGCTTTTCGATCTTCCGCTCCAAGTCAGACTTGGCACGCTCCAACATGTCGCGACGCTGGGAGCTGGAACTGCCCTCGAGTTGCTTGAGGACGTTTCTGAGGGATAGTTGAAGGCTCTCTTTTTCGCGAAGGCGATCAGCCTGTTCCCGTGTAAGTCGCGGCCTTCCAAGGGATTGTTCGCTGGCCGCACTTTCCTGCTGCGCCTCGACCGACTTACTTTCCCAACCCCGAGCCATGGACCGATTATAGCCCCCCATTGCTGCTGCGACTATGTCGGCGACCGAGAGAATCCAAAGGTCAATGCTTTCGTTGAATGTCGATAATGTTACGAAAAACGAACTTGCAAAGGCCTGTGGCTATATGGCAGAAATCCTGACTATAATCCGCGAGACTTACGAACGCTTATGGTGGCTCTGCGGAGGGGGTAGAGCCACGGGAGCCCATGCGTCGATGTCCCCCTCAGATTTGCCGGGTTCTAATTTGTCGCTGCAGAGTTCGAGGCTGCGGTTGGAGCCCGTGCTTTTATTGTGCTTCCGATACGGACAACGATGTTTGCTCCCGGATTTGGTCCTTCTCCAGCCGACAATTGTTCGCCTTCCTCGATTCGAATTCCGTCTGCACGGCCTTGCGGCGGGAATCCCGAAAAACGAAGTCTACAGCGGTGTTGGCCTATGACAAGCCGCCCGGAAGAGAAGACTACGGAAAGGAGCAATGCGGCTTCGTTCGCGGTTCCCGAATCGCTCAAAGAATGGGAGGAGCTCTTACGCGTTCACTCCACGGCTTCCAAGATAGGTCTCTGCATTTTGGACATGGAGCTGCGCTATGTGGGAATCAACCACGCGATGGCGGAGATGAACGGTGTGGAGGTGCAAGAACATCTGGGGAAAAGTGTTCGCGAAATCCTGGGCGATTTTGTTGAACTTATCGAGCCGCACCTGGCCAAGGTAGCGACGACAGGGCAGGCTGTACTGAATCGGGAAGTTAGTGCGGTATTGCCGACCAGGACCGAGCCCGGCCACTGGATTGAGCACTACGTACCCATTCGAAACTGGAGAGGCCGAGTGTCACAGATCGGAGTTGTCGCCATTGAGATTACCGAACAGAAAAAACTCGAGGAATCCTTTCGTGGCGTTTCCGAAAAACTAAAGATGGAGAAAATGCGGGGCCAGGTGATGACGGAAGTTGGCCGTCTGCTGGCGGAGAAGTGGGATGTGCAGCAAATCTTCCCGCAGATATCCGCTTACCTGCGCCGAGTCTTACGGCAGGAATATGCGGCGCTTTCGTTGCGCGACGAAAAGAGCGGGGAATTGGTGCGGCAGGTCATTGATTTTCCCTTGGCAAAGGATGTCAGCTCCGGTTCCGAAATCAGCGCTCCGCGGGGCCCGGGAGGCAAAGCCTTGCAGAGGCGAGTGACAATCATCTTTACCAAAGAGGAGATGAAAGGATTCGATTCGAAGATCACGAATCACTTTTTGACGGAAGGATTGCAGTCGCTGTGTTGCGTTCCCTTGATCCGGCCCAAGGGTCCTCTGGGAGTGCTGGTCCTCGGCAGCACGCGAGCCGATGCCTTCCAGACCGATGACCTGGAGCTCTTGGATCAGGTTGCCGCACAGTTGGCGACTGCTCTAGAGAACTCGAGAATCGCACGGGAAATCGAACAATTGAAGAACCGGCTGGTCCGGGAAAAACGTTATCTGGAAGGTCACACTCACCTGCGAGTTCATGTGGAAGGAATCGTTGGAGAAAGCCGGCCGCTTATGAGTGTGCTGGATCAAGTGTCGGTGGTTGCCGATAGCGATGCTACGGTTCTGCTGCTGGGCGAAACCGGGACAGGCAAGGGTTTGATTGCGCGGGCGATTCACGCCAGCAGCAAACGCAAGGACAAGAGCTTCATTACTTTAAATTGTGCTGCGATTCCTACCGGGCTGCTGGAAAGCGAATTATTCGGTCACGAAAAGGGCGCATTTACGGGAGCGGTCCGGCAGAAGGTGGGGCGGCTCGAACTGGCTGACAAAGGGACTCTTTTCCTGGATGAGGTCGGCGAAATCTCGCAGGAACTGCAGCCTAAGCTACTGCGGGTATTGCAGGACCATGAATTCGAAAGGCTGGGTGGGATTCGAACCATCAAAGTGGATCTGCGGCTGATCACAGCCACCAATCGGGATTTAGCTCGAAGCGTGGCCGACAAAGAGTTTCGCAGTGATTTGTTCTACCGCTTGAATGTGTTCCCAATTCGTGTCCCGCCACTGCGCGAGAGACGGGAGGACATTCCCATTCTGGTTCGATATTTTGTTCGAAAATTTGCCGCCAGGATGAATCGTGTGATTGAGACCATCCCGACTGGAACGATGGACGCGCTGACCAATTGGCATTGGCCGGGTAATGTCCGCGAACTGGAAAACTTTATCGAGCGATCGGTGATTCTGACGGAAGGTACGGACCTGCGATCTCCTTTAGCGGACCTCAAGGCAGCCAGCCACGTTGTGGAGTCTTCATTAGAAAGCACGGAAAGGCAGCATATTATTCGGATTCTTCGCGAGAGTGGGGGAATGCTGTCAGGACCGAAGGGCGCGGCTCGCCGGCTCGGAGTCAAGCGAACAACTTTGCAGTCCAAGATGAAGCGGCTGGGAATTACTCGCAAGGATTACGCGGGACCTGCTTCGGAATAATCCATGGTTGAGTTGGGATGTTCGGCCACGGCGTGCCGATGTATTTACGGTGTGCCGACCTATCGGCAGGGTGCAGAGAAATTCCATGAAAGCTCATCTTCGAAAGTCAGTTTTTTCTAACAGTTAGATGGTTGCTGCCGGGAGAGTCATTCTGGAATAACAAGTGCTCTAGCATCTTCCTAATCGGGAAAACTAGAAAGCTTTATAAGTCTTCCCGAAGGCGGATGGACGAGCCGCGGACTCGTCGCAAAGGGCTCGCTTGGGGCGTGAACCTTGTTAGTCGCCAGGAATCACCCGCCGAACAATTTGGTTCGCTTGCTGCCGGAGCGCACCAGCGCATCTCTGAAAAGCAGTCAGGACTTGCAGGTTGAGGTTTGGCGGGGGCGTCCGCTGGCTCATGAGGAAGATTGGTCTTCCCGGGTGCCAGGTTACCCCGCTCGACCCGCACAAGAACTGTGGGTGGATGGCGCTCTATCCAAGAGTACTCCGGAGATCGACCCTCTGTATTTGCTGGCCAGCCAGTTGGAGTGGGAATGTACGGCCGATCCATCTGCGGCATGGGAGGTCATATCCGCGGCGCGTAGCGCGAACTCTGATACGCGAGCGCATGCATTATCCCTGTTGGAACGGACGCAGGAACTGAAGCCACAATTTCCAGAAGATTTGGGTTACAGAGAAAGAGAGCGGCGCAGTTCCACAAAGGAGGTAGACATGAGGGCTCCCTACGGTCTGGACGTGATCGAAAGTTGCATGGGTTGCAAGACCAGCCGCGACGGCTATTTCTGCCGTTTTTCACTACCGGTTTTGAGGTCGGTAGATTCCGCCAGCTACCACAGCGTGATGCCATCCGGGGCGCTGCTTTTCGTGGAAGGGCAGACTCCGCGTGGAGTGTACGTTCTCTGCTCGGGAAAAGTGAAGCTGTCGACTACATCGAAAGAAGGCAAGGTGCTGATCCTGAAACAGGCGGAGGCGGGAGAGGTCTTAGGATTAAGTGCGGCCATTTCAGGGACGAACTACGAAATGACGGCGGAGACCTCTACGCCATGTCAATTGGATTTCATTGGGCGCCAAGATCTGATGACCTTACTGCAGCACGAGAGTGAAGTTGGAGTGCATGCCGCGCAGTCGCTGAGTCGTGAATTCCAAGGCGCGTATCGAGATATTCACGACTTGGTGCTGGCCCGTTCGTCTTCGGGAAAGCTGGCGAGACTCTTGCTTTCGTGCGCGCCGCGGGGGAGTCAGGAATTGAACGAGCAGAGGCTGCATTCAGCGATGACCCACGAGGAGATGGCCCAAAGAATTGGTTCGTCGCGGGAGACGGTGACGCGATTGCTAAGTACTCTGAAGAAAAAAAGACTGATACGTCTGGAAGGAGCCACGCTTGTGATTCGAGACCGGACAGGGTTAGAGGCTTTAGCCGTCTAGCCATTCTCCCAAAGGGAGTGGGTTCGAAATTTCAACTGGTTTCCGCTAGCATGCCCGGTCGATCTGGCCGCTTTGAGGCCGGGCAGAACTGAGCTGCACTTGTATACAGGTACGCTGATCAAGGATTTATACGCCGCCGTCGAAAGAGCCGAACACTCCGCCGGATCATGCTCACGCAGGGAATCGTCTTCAGTGTCGGCCCATCCCGGCGAGCGCGGGGTCAGGCCGAACAACTCAGAGCCCGAACAGCTCCCGCAAACGTTTGGTCTGAGCCCGACTGACTGGAATCTCGCTTTGCTTCTTATCATCCATGCGCAACTGGTACGAGC
>JBAVUV010000710.1:0-4704 GCA_049696955.1 Candidatus Sulfotelmatobacter sp.
CGGAACCTGCGTCCAGGTGAACGAAATCCATGGCGCGGTCCGTCTGCCCAAGCGCCATGAACGCCCAGGCGCAGGAGCGGAAAGTAAAGTTTCCCGGATCGAGCGAGCGTGCCGTATTGCACTCCTGGGTCGCCTTCTCCTGCATCCCCGCGTAACGCAGCACATAGCTCAACGCGAAATGGGCGTCGGCGCTCTGTGGCCGGCGACGTACGAGGTCCGTAGCCGCGTCGTAGGCGCGGCCCAATTCGCCGCGGTCTACCCGGTTTACAATCAGGTTGCTCGCGGCTTCCACCAGATTCGGATCTAATGAGAGCGCTCGTTCATAGGCGGCATTCGATCGCTGGAACATCGCTTCGCCGCCGCCGCCGTACAAAGAGTCGAAGTAATAACGCTGTCCCAGCGCTTCCCACGCCGGCGCGTAGTTGGGATCTTCTCCCACTACGTGCTCCAGAACCGCAACCGCATCCTTATTCGGCCCCGGATCATGCGGCAGAGCAAGACTGTGCAGATAAAGATCGTACGCTTCCTGACTCTGTGGACGCGATGCAGTGCTCAGGGTTCCCGCCGCCACACCCAAAGCGGGCAACAATCCCTGCTGCAGCTGCGTGCTGAGTTGCGACTGCAAGGAAATCAAATCATTTACAGATGCGGTGGCGCTGCCCTGCCAGAGCAGCCGGTCGTTGGGTACATCAATCGCCTCGAGCGTAACCGTCAACCGTTCCCCCTGGCGCATAAAATGCCCCATGAGCAGTCGGCCCACGCGCAGTTGCAATCCCACCTTGTGGGGATCCAGATCCGGCTCAACATACTTGCGCGTGACCGACGACGGCCGCACCTCCAGTGATCGCGAATAACTCAATACACTCGTCAGTTCGTCGGCCAGCGCGAAGCGTAAATAGTCCACGCTGACGTCGCCGTTCATGTTCTGCAGCGGCAGTACCGCAATCGCATTCCGTTCCTCGGCGCTGGCTACTTCGCGGTGCTTCCACCAATATGCTCCCACCGCAGCCAATACCGTGACTAACATCGCCAGGCTTCCCAACAGCAACCAGAAAACCCAGCGGCTCCCGGGTCGACCGAAGGTCTTACTCGCCACCCTCAGCCGGACGGTTTGCAATCCGCTCCGCACCTGCCCCGATTCATTTTCGCGCTTCAGTTGTTGCAGGTCCGCCTTCATCTGCGTGGCGCTCTGGTAACGGTCCTTGCGGTCCTTCTCCATCGCCTTGCCGATGATGCCTTCCAGCTCCACCGGCACTTTTGGATTCAATTCTCCCGGAGGAACCGGCTTGTCATGCAAAACCGCATCGAGCGTCATCAGGGAGTTCTTGCCGGTGAAGGGCTTTTTTCCGGTCGACATCTCATACATGACCACCCCAAAGGAAAACAGGTCACTGCGGAAATCGATATCTTCGCTGCGCGCCTGCTCGGGTGACATATAAACGGCCGTCCCCGGAATCACTCCCACCGCCGTCAGGGAATTATCGTTCGCGCCTCCGTCGCTGTCGGTGCCAACGTTATGCACCAGCTTGGCCAGTCCGAAATCGAGGACTTTCACCTGCCCGTCAGGAGTCAGAAAAATATTTGCCGGCTTGATGTCCCGATGAACGATTCCCTTGGCGTGGGAAGCCGCCAGAGCGTCCGCCACCTGGATGCTGATGTCGAGCAGCTTCTCCGTTCCCAGCGCATGGCCGGAGATGCACTGCTTCAGGCTCTCACCCTCCAGTTTCTCCATGACGATGAAGGGATGTCCGTTATTGTCTTCAATGCCGTGGATCGTGCAGATGTTGGGATGGTTGAGTAAGGATGCCGCCCTGGCTTCGCGCTCGAACCGCTCCAGCGATTTGGGGTCGCCGGTAAGATTTTCAGGAATGAATTTTAGCGCGACGTGCCGCCCCAGCTTGAGGTCTTCCGCCTCGTAAACCACACCCATGCCACCGCCCCCGAGTTTTCCCAGAATGCGATAGTGGGATACGGTCTGGCCAATCATGAAAGCGCGTTACTCCCAACGGCGGTAATGTTAGGCTTCGCCGATGATCCCGGTCAACTACAGCCTTTGCGCACAATTAGATGCAGGATACGACTCTGACAGTCGGCGGGTTTGACCGTCGCGTTTCCCAAAGTGACAACCGCCATGTCCTTTTGTTTGCCGACGGTGTCCCCAGTACCAAGAGTGAAGGCTACTATGAATCTAGCAAACGGATTGCCCGATTCTATTCCCATGGCGCAGAAATTTAAAAATTCTCTTGAACTTCAGAAGGCCATCCGCAGGCGTGCCGCGGAACTCTACTGGCGTGGCGGCGCCGTAGACGGTCACGACGTCGATAATTGGCGCCAGGCCGAAGCCGAAATTCTGCGCGAAACCGGCGCTCACCTGCCCCGTCCCGCTGTGGTGATTAACCTTGAAGGAGTGGTTTATACGGGGCAATACGACCTCGCCGCAGCCGATGGATACTTGCCCGGAGAATGGAAACCCGGGGATCGCGTCGTCATTCGCCTGGAAGGCGAAAAACTTTTTCTTCGCCGGCCCAACGGCCGCGAGCTGGAGACCAGCATCATCAAGAGGATCGGCTAAAATGAATTGTCATCCTGAGCGAAGTAGCTGCTTCGCGAAGCGACGCAGCTAAGCAGTCGAAGGATCTCTATTTCTCTGCAACCTCGCCAATCACGAAGTTGATCCAGGTCCGCGGCTTGGTAACCTAATCGCCGACCCACAATCCCGCCGACGCTCCCACCCACTCCATATTCTTGTTGTGGTCCACGCCCATCATCAAACCGCGTCCCATGCGGATAATCGTCAGCACGGCCTCGAGCTTCTCCAGCCAGATATACATCACCCGCACCTCCGCCTTCGTACCGCCAAATGGAGTTTCAATGATCGGTTCAAAGTGCAGCCGTTCCTGGAGAATATATTCCCCCCGCTTTTTCACCGGAATGGCCGCGATATCTTCTTTCGTCGGCGCAATCATCACCCCCAGCCCGGCAAAAGAATACAAAGGTTTCAACGCGTAATTCTGCAGATCGTCGGGAACCTGGTCCAGTTTGTCCAAGAACCAGGTCTTCGGCACAGATTCATGCCGCAGGAAGGGAATCGAAAACTTGCTGATCCGAAAATACCAGTTGGGATGCCCCGCCCACTCTACGTCGAGATCGTCCCGCCAATCAAAACCCAATTTCACGTTCTTGCGTTGCAATTCGTCGACAATCGCGCGGTTGTAGATCCGCCGGATCGGAACCCGCTTGCCATTGCGCTCGTAATAAAGCTGAGTTCCTTGCTGTTTGATCGCGGCTATATCGATTGTCCTGACTCCCAGCATCTTCTCCGTCATTCGAAAATCTGGCAGAGTTTTTTGCGCCTCGGGATCAATCTCCATCAGGATGACGTTTTCGGGATCATGATTGCCGACGATCGCAGTTCGCAAGAGTTCCCGGTAGGAAGCTTCGTCCAGCCCGCTCAAAAAAAATTTCAACTCAGAAGCCGGAAGCCGAAGGGCGGAAGCCGACATTTCCTGCAGCCCATAAACATCGATGTAGCTTTGCGCCAGCGTAACCTGATACGCATACAAGGAAGGGAAGGCCTGCAGTTCCACCAATTTCGGCTGTAACTCTCCGCTGGCATCACGCACCAATCCAAAATCAACCTGCACAAACATAGGATGCGGCGGCTCATTTGGAACTTTATATTCTTCCGGAATCGACGCGTTCGATCGCGCCAGATATTCCGGGCTTTCCACCAATTGCCGGATCAGTACCTTCCCGTCTTCCGCCATCCGCCGCAATAGCTCCGCCGGAAAAAAGCAGGGCGTCTCCGACAGCCGGAACTCGACATGCGTTCCGCAAGCGTCGTCAACCCGCCGCAAAAAGGTTTGATATTTTTCGGGACTGAAGCTGGCGTTAAACTTTTTTCGAAGGGAGGGGATCATAGCCAGGAACGGGAAATCACTCGCGGATTTCCATATTCTGAATCAGCCCGCCGTTGATCGAGTACACATGTTCCACCATTCGATTGAGGAGTTCTTTTCCCGTCAGGTCACGAACGACCTGGTGAACCTCGACCACCACCCGCCCCGTCGCGTCGGTTGCAAAATTTCTTGGCTCAACGAGCGGGTCCAATATTTTCCACTGCCGCGCCCAGTATTCACGGACTCCAATGTGTCCGTGAACTGTGCCGCCTTCCATGCCATTGGGCCATTCCACATCGGTTTTCATCGTAGCCAGGGCAGCTTTGAGGTCGCGCGCGTTGAACGCTTCGTATGCCCTTTTCAATAGCGCCACATTTGCTTCTTCCGCCATACCATGCCCTACGCTTCCACCAAAAACTTACCCTCGCGCATAATCTGCTCGTCGTCCACCCAAATATTGAACTTCCGGCCGACCACGTCGATATGGGTCGATGAATCCCACTCCGCACCGGTATGCGCACCATAAGGATTTCCGAACGCGATATGCACCCCAGGATACTTCTCATCCTGCAGAATCTGCCCAATCACGTCCTTGAGATCGATATTGGTTCCAATGGCAAACTCGCCCACGCGATCGCTGTTCTCATCAGTGTGCGTGTACTTCCAGAAATCGTTTTCCAACTCGCGATTCTCAGAATGCGCCTCGGTGAGGCGGTTTCCCTACATGCGCACAGTCAGCGGCGTTTCCTGGAGATTTCCAAATTTCGTGCATAAGTAATCGCCCACCACGCCGTCGATTACAAAC
>JBAVUV010000711.1:0-5744 GCA_049696955.1 Candidatus Sulfotelmatobacter sp.
GGATAACCATCGTTATCGTAATCGCCCACGGCCACGCCCATGCCGTAGTTTCCATCGCCAGCGTTCGCCAGGCCGGCTTGCTGGGTTATGTCGGTAAAACTTCCATCTTTATTCTGCCGGTACAACCGATTCCAGTAACGCGGATCATGCCGATCGAAATTTTCCGGCGTCTGCATCGGACTGGTGATGCGCCCCCCGTTCACCAGGAAAATGTCGAGCAAGCCGTCATTGTTATAGTCGAGAAGGGCGACTCCGCCCGGCATGGTTTCAATCAGATACTTCTGCGGAGTCGGCGAATTCTGCAGCGTGAAATCCAGACCGCGAGGCACGTTAACATCGAAAACCGGGGCAGTCAGAGCCGTCGCCACGAATAGGAGGCTCAAAACGCAGGTTCCGCGAACCAAAGTATTCAACAACTCAGGATTCCCTCACCCAGAAATAGCGCGCGAATCACCCTGGCATCCGCTCCATGAATATTTCTTCCATACCGCTCGGCCAACACACATCGTCATTCACGTTAGCCGCGTCGATTCGCGTTCCACAAGTTTAGGCGGAATCAGTATTTTTTGCGCGCGCATAGGCCGCTTCGCACCGATTCGCCCGATCAGCAGTTCGGCAGCCAGGGTTCCGATCTGGCAGGTTCCTTGATCGACCGTGGTCAGTGGAACCGACAAAACATCAGAATAGCGAACATTGCCCGCACCAACTAAGGCAATATCCTGCGGCACTCGAAGTCCCGCCTCAGCGATCGCCTTCAGGGCGCCGATTGCGACCGGATCGTTATAACAAAAAACCCCGTCTACCCGCGGCTCCACTTTCAGCAGCTCTTTCATCCCTTGGTACCCGGTGCAATCCGTATGACCCGAAGGCACGATATAGTCTCGCTCCGTACGGATGCCAGCCTTCTCTAGCGCATGACGATAGCCTTCCGAACGTTCCGCGGCGATTCGCAGCGCGGGACCGCGCAGATGGCCGATGCGGTTGCAACCTTTTGCTATCAGATGTTCCGTGGCCAGCCTGCCAATCGCCTGATTATCGACTCCCACAAAACATGCCTCCACTCCCGCGATGGGCCGGTCGATTAGAACATATGGAGTCTTCCGGGCTTCTATCTTCTTGAATACACTCAGTCGGCGTGACGGTTGCGACGATGCGATGATCAATCCATCCACCTGCCGCGCCAGCAAAGAGTCGATCTCGCTGGCCTCGAGCGCAGGATCTTCCTCGAACGATGAGATCACAACGCAGTAGCCATGAGGTCTGACGGTTCGCGCTACGGCGCGAGCGATCTCCGCAAAGAACGGATGCGCGAATTCCGGCAACAGGATGCCTATCGTATACGTGCGCCGCGTCACCAGGCTGCGCGCCACCCAGTTCATCTGATAATTCAGCTTCTTGGCGCGGCGTAACACTCTCTGCCGGGTGGCTTCGCTGATTCTCCCTTGGTTGCGCAGCACCTTGGAGACAGTTACCACGGAAACGTTTAGACCCTTTGCAATGTCTTGCATGGTCACTGGCATGGCCGGGGAAGCATAACACTGTTTTTGTGGGTTAACGATAATTCTAATGCAAATCAACTAATTTTCTTCTTGACAACAGTCGCCCATATGAACAAAAATCCCGCCACTGTGGTTCGGGGACTTTGTCGTTGACCTTATTTGGGGAATTCCTGTATCGGAAAGAGTAACTTTATGCCAAGTCGCATTCTGCGGAGCCTGCTCGTCTCGCTAGCCCTCCTCGTTTTCGTTTCGCCTTCACTCTTCGCTCAAAGTACATATGGCTCTGTAGTCGGATCTGTCACCGACTCCTCAGGCGCTGCCATCGCTGGCGCCACCGTGAGCTTGACCAACGTCGGGACTCAGGAAAAGCGCACCCAGCCGAGCGGCGCCGACGGCCTCTTCACGTTTGTGAACCTGTTCCCCGGGCAGTACCGGGTTGACATAGAAAAGTCTGGGTTTAAGCACTTCGCGCGCACCGACGTCACTGTGCAAGTGCAGCAGTCTACGAGTGTGAATGCCTCCCTGCAGGTTGGCGAGGTCAGCCAGGTGGTCGAAGTCACGTCGCAAACCCCGCTGCTGCAAACCGAATCGGCGTCTTTAGGTCAGGTCGTGGAACAGCGCAAAGCGGACGAGCTTCCACTCAATGGCCGCAACATCTTCAACCTCATCACCGTCTCACCGGCTGTGGTCGCGCAAGGCGGATCGGGTGGTTCGCCCGTCGGCCAGAACCCCTTCAGTTGGGGCAACTATCAGATTGGCGGATCCTTCGCCAATCAGGGAGCAGAGTATCTGGATGGTCAGCCGCTGAATATCGGCTACATCAACCTGCCCATCATCATTCCGACTCAGGATTCCGTCGGCGAATTCAAAGTGCAATATAACGATCAGGGGGCCGAGTGGGGTAAGTTCTCAGGCGGCGTGGTTAACCTCAGCACCAAATCCGGAAGCAACAACTGGCACGGCTCTGGCTATGAGTATTTCCGCAACGCAGTGCTGAATGCGAACGAATACTTTAACAAGGGATCGGAGATAGCTGCCGGCAAGTCGAACACCCCTCCACCGTGGACGCAGAACCAGTACGGGTTCCAGCTGGGTGGACCTGTTGTTAAGGATAAAACTTTCTTCTATGTCAGCTGGGAGCAATACCGCCAAAGAACCGGATCGCCTTTTACTACAAGCATTCCAGCAGCAGGGATGACGTCCGGTAATTTCGCGGCGCTATGTCCGGGCGGCTTTACCGGACCAGTTGTGCAGGGAATTGCGACTTGCGGAGACCCCGCGGGTCAGATTTACGATCCTTTCAGTACCGACGCCGCTGGAAATCGAACTCCTTATGCGGGAAACATTATTCCCGCTTCCGAGTTCAGCACGGCGGGGTCCAAGCTGTTGGCCCAATACTACCCTGCAGCCAACCTCCCCGGTACGGTCAATAATTACCTGAGTGCGGCGCCCGCTGGCGGCAACACTAACGAGTTTGTCGCGCGCGGCGATCAGAACATTGGCAGCAGTACCCACGTGTTCGGCAGATTTGCCTATTACGGATTGACTGATTTGCCGGTGAATCCCTTGGGTACCGGTCTCTGTCTCGACCGCTGTGCGGAAAAATATCACAGCAAATTGCTCGCTATCGGCATTAACCACACCTTTACATCAAACACGATTCTCGACGTGAATCTTGCGGGTAGCCGTTTCGTCTACGGCCGCACCCCACTTCTCTCGGGATTTGATCTCACGACCCTCGGCTGGCCGTCGACATACAACACCCCGGCAGACTCGATGCGAACGCCACCAACACCGGAAACCAACTTGCCGAATGATGTTGGCCACACCCAAGGCAACAGTGCCATCGGAGATCACAACACGCAGTACAACGTAAGTCCCCAGCTCACGATGATTCGTGGCAAGCACAGCATTCAGGTTGGCGGGCAATACGAACTTGGGTTGGATAATTACTTCCAAACCAACATCGCCAGCGGTGCGTTTGGTTTCCAGGGAAACTGGACCTCCTCTACTCCCACCGCCACGGACGGTTCAGGGTTTGCGTTCGCTGACTTCCTGCTTGGTTTGGGACTGAACCAGGGCACGTTCGCCGGGAACCAGAGCGAAGGCATAGCACAGGTGCCTGCGCAAACCAAGGGCAAGGAGACGTACCGCGCCTTGTACGCCGAGGATACCTGGCGCGTGACGCCGAAGTTCACTGCGAGCTTGGGCCTGCGCTATGAATTGCCTGGAACGTGGTCGGAAGCCTACAACCGGCTGAGCTACTGGAATCCCTTTACGACCAACGCAACTGTGACTGGTTGTAACGGAACGGCTGGATCGGCCTGTCCCGGAGACGCGATGTATGTTGGGACAGGACCCAATTCGACGGAAAACAATTTGCCGCTCGATAAAAAGGCATTTTCTCCGCGAGTTGGCTTCGTCTACTCCCCCGACCAAAAGACGGTTGTCCGCGCCGGCTACGGTGTCTTCTTCATTCCGAACTATGTCTCCTTCGCCCTCAATCCGGACAACGACGTGATTAATCTCGCCGCTACCGATTTCACGGCTTCGACCAATGGCTACATCACTCCGGCCTCCAGTTTGGACGGCGCCTCCTGCGGCTTCACCTCAATGGGCTTTGCTGCGACATCGCCCGTGTTCGCGCCACGCGGGCCTGATGGGTTTGTCTGCAACCAGTCAGGTCCATTTGGCAATGCTGGAATCTTGGCGCCGCCGGGACGTAACGCAGCGCCGACTCTGTCCAGTTTCGTAGCCGACAACGGTAGCCCCGGCCTTGCTCCATACTACGGATACGGCGGTGAGGGTCCAAAATACGGATACGTCGAGCAATGGAATTTGGACATACAACGTCAACTTCCGGCTGGATTCTTTGCGGACGTCGCCTATGCTGGCTCCCACGGTGTGCATCTGCAGCAGTATCAGACGAATGTCGACCAGATTGCGGATTCCTTCATAGCAGGGGCTGCCGCGCAATACGCCGCTAACCCAAGCGTAACTCCCACAATCGGCACTTTAGTTCCAAATGTTCTAACCTCACCGAATACTGCGCTAAATCCTACCCAAACCCCCCTGATTCATGAGGGACAGTACGACCGGCCATATCCCGAATATAACGGGCTGAACTTGAACGGTTACGGCTGCTGCAACAGCAGTTACAACTCCCTGCAGGCTACCGTAACCCGGAGATTCCAGGGCGGTGGTACCCTGCTCGTGGCTTATACCAACGCCAAACTGATAAGCAACACTGACACCTTGACCAGTTGGCTCGAAGGCAACACTGGTGGCGTCGGATCAGTTCAAGATTGGAACAACTTGTCGGGAGAACGATCTCTCTCCTCGCAGGATATCTCCCAAAGGGTAGTGATCAGCTACGTCCTGGATCTTCCCTTCGGTCGCGGCAGAGCGTTCGCAAACAACATGAACGGAATTGCGAACGGCGCCGTTTCTGGCTGGGGCGTCGATGGCATCACCACTTTCCAACGCGGCTTCCCACTCAAAATCAGCTGGGCGGGTGCGAACACCGCTTTGGAAGGCGCCGGTCTAGGCGTCGCCAACGTCCGACCCGATGTCGTTGCTGGTTGCGACGAGAAAGCCGGCGGCGGCCACATTACCAATTGGTTCAACACCACCTGCTTTGCACCGCCTCCGCAGTGGGGGTTCGGATCCGAGGCTCGTGTGGATCCGGTTCTTCGCGGCCCAGGGATTAACAATTTCGACTTCGCCATTTTCAAGAGAACAAAGGTTACCGAAAGGCTCGGTATCGAGTTCCGGACGGAGTTCTTCAACATCTTCAATCACCCGTATTTCAATGTGCCGGGAACGGGTTACAACGGAACTCCGACAGGAAACGGTTTCGGCACAATTACCAGTACCGTGCAAAGCGGTGTGGCCTCGCCGGAACGGTTAGTTCAGTTCGCGTTGAAGGTTGTGTTCTAAGAGCACCCTTTGGGCCAGGCGGTCGCCCCTGGCCCAAATTCAGAATTCAAAGTAGGATTCTTAATGCTGGCTAGCAATAGCCAGCATTAAGTTTTTTTTGACTCACCTCATCCTGGCTAACCCTCTATGCGAACCCTCCAAACCATCGACTACTCCGAAGCCAAACGTGCCATGGATCTCATCGTCGAGAAGACTTCCCAGATGCGAAAGGCCGCATCGGTCGCCGTCGCCGACGTCCACGGTGACCCGATCTGCTTCGCGCGAATGGATGGCGCTCCCGTTTCCTCCGTTCGCATCGCCATGAAC
>JBAVUV010000712.1:0-3717 GCA_049696955.1 Candidatus Sulfotelmatobacter sp.
CTGATACCCAGCGTTGACGACGCCGTTAAAGGTCACGACCGCGATAACAATCGTGAAAACTCCGGTGGCGTAGTTGATGCTGCTTGAGCCGGAGGTGAATGTCCCTGAACCAGCGGAGAAGTTGGCGACGAAGTTGCCGTTGCCGTTGTCATACAGAGTCAGCGTGTTGGTATCGGAGAGCGTGATCGGTCCGAGAACCACCGTTCCGGGAATGACGCCGCCGCCGTCGTTGTAGGTAAGCGTGCCGGTATAACTGGTGCTGGACGCGGTGCCGGTATTTTCCACGTCGATGATGTTGTCGCTGTAGTGATAGCTGGCATCCGGCTTTCCGATATTGGCGTCGAACATCCTTTGTCCGGCGGTGATCGAACCCTTGGTGCTGGCATAAATCCAGTTCCAGAATACCACCGTCGCGATGCGCCGGTTGGTGGGCTGTACCGAGACCAGATCATTGATCGCGTTCGTGGGGAACGCGGCGCGGATGAGGGGAAAGAGATAATCGCTGAAGCCGCCGATGAGGCTGGATCGCGTGGCTTCATTGAGGACCAGTCGTCCTTTAGAGTCGCGGCGTCGGCCGCATTTCTCCATCGCCCATTCCTTCGTGTTCTCCAGCATCAGCGCCGTGCTGGAACGGAGATAGGGGTCTTCGATGCGGTAATCACCGTCGTCGGTCTCGCTGAGATATTCCTTCCATCCGCCTTCCTCCAGCGAACGTTCGGCGAGGATCAAACCCGTCTTGATAACAGGATTGCGCAGATCGGTGTCCATAATCAGATCATCGGTTTCGGTGGGCATGGGACTGCTCGTTTTCTTTTTGTGGGGCCGCTGGTGCGGCGGATGAATGGAGAGATCAAATCACTTACGGAGTGGTGCGCGTCGATTGCCGATCAGCTTCAGAGCTTTTCCGGCAAGCACGGCACCTCGATGCTTCGTCACTACGCGGGTCCGAACGGTACTTTCCGAGATAACGTCGCCCTTGGGCATGGCGCTACGCTCGTGCGGGCTTGGCATTGAATCGGAGGACTTGGACCTCGGATTCTGGAGCAGGCGTTCAGCAAGCTCGCCGACGCGCTCCGGGCTGCCAGCCCTCTCGAAGATATCACGGAACTTTTCAGCTTCCGGATACTCCTCGATTATCGCCTCAATAGCCTCTGTCACCGGATCACTGATCTCGGTAGCCGAGTCTTCGGCGATATACACCCTTGCGGCTTCTAGCTGGGACTGGCTTTCGGCCAAGTCTGTCTCCAGCACCGCCACGCGGGCTTTCAACTCGTCATTGGCGGATGTCGTTTCATCCAGCCGGACGATTGATTCGTTTAATTTATCCTCTGACTCACTTAGTTGGGAACGGGCGCGGTCGCGCTCTTCTTCCACTTCAGCGATCTTGGCTTGGAATTTCTCGACGGTGCGCTCAAAAGCATGGCGCTTCATCTCGATCTGCCCCTGCTCATCAGTCACTTCCGCCAGCGTCTTTTCGACAGACTCCGTAAGACTAACTTCGGCATCCGGCATGGCTTTGGAAAGGGAGTTCATGCCACCAAGGAGATGACCGAACATCGCCTGCTGCGTGGATACCTTGAGCTTCTTCTGTTCTGCCAAAGTCTTTGCCTGCGTAAAGCAGTTGAGAAATCGCTTCAGGAGATTGGGATCGAAGACCGCTTCGTCTACCTGCGATTCGATGTTTGTGATTTCCTCAAGGAGCGTGGCAGCTTCGGGTGCGTCTTCGATATCCTCTGATTCAGCTACACCAGTCTTGGCGTGCCTCGCAGCCACGGCTCTCGCCTTTTCAGGCGTTTCATGGCGTCCTAAATTCCACGGATCGCTTTTGCTTCCCTTTGGACGATAGCTGAGCGCGTGCATGCGATTTACTTCGTCTCCGACCTCACCACGCCCAGCTTTTCCCTTCCACTCATCACCTAGTTTATTGATGAAGTACGTTCCCTTCGGAGACTCATGCTTGTAACCGCCTTCGTGGTGCTTCTCCCACTTCGCAAGCGGCGGAATAGACTCGTCTATTTCTTCCTCACCCTCACGCACCTTCACCGGCTTGGGCTGCTGTGCGTAAGCGCCGGGCGTGCTCGGGCGCATCACAGCGTCCCATGTCTCCAACCGATAGTCATTCTCATCCACAGTGCCATCAGCGCGGATCACACCGCTGCCTCGTGAGGAGAATCCCCAGCGGACACCCTCAACGCAGTAGACCTTCAGCGTCTTACCGGGAATGGTGTCGAGAATCTTGGCGCGGCCGTAGATCACACCGTCGTTGTCGAGCTTGGCCTCCAGCACCAAAAGAGAACCGAGATTGCCATCCGTGCGTCCATCCTTCGGATGTTCCAGATGCCCAATCATCGCCCGGTCTCGGATGGCGGACATCGCAGTGCCTTTGTCCTCCAACACGCGCTCCCAGAGCTTGCGCGAGTAGGTGCGCCCATTGGCGTTCTTGACGCCGGATCGCTGGAACACACCTTCGACGATCCACTCACCATCTTTGACGTGCGGCCTGCCGTCCGCTTCGCGGATCAGTTCAAGATTCTGGATGGATTCGACGATCTCAACGCCGTCGCCGACAGACTCATGCAGTTCGGTGGGTTTGCCTTTGAAGAAACATGCCTTCTTTCCCTGCCGCACATAGATCACGGAGGGATCGAAGATGATGGACTCCTGAGCGCCTGTGTAGTGCTCTGGATCGACCCATCCCTCACAGATTAACTGGCGTGTTTCAGGCATCAATGATTCCTAAGCCAACGAAGGCAATGATATCGCTTTGGGCGCACTGTTGTCATCGAACCCGCTCCAATCGAGATCACGCTTTTTCTCCGGCGCGTGGATTCGGATGATCGTGTTGTCGTGGAATATCACCTGCGCCGCTCCAAACTCCCTCGCCGCATCCAATCCTTCCAGCAGCAATTCCCTTTGAGAATAACGCCTAAACGCGGTCATAATCCGTTCAAGATTGGTGCCGAGCCGGAAACTGCTGACATCCTCATCGTCTACCAGCAGGCGATACTCTGTGTCTTCGTATTTGAGGACGCAGAAGTCGCCGGGCAGTGTGTGTGGGAGCGGTGTTTCGGGCATGGCTAAACGTCAGTTTCCATCCCGCCCCCCACGTCGTTATGTTCGTCATCATCTGGTTGACCATCGTCTGGTTCTGCACCGAGAATGGCTGCGCCGAGTCGCGTCACATCCTCTGGACCCGTATGCCAACGATCAATGGGCGTAGTCATATCCGCTTCAGTCTGAGACTCCATCCCGCCGCCGATGTCATTATGATCGTCATCGGTAGGTTCACCTGTCTCTGGCTCGGCACCGAGAATGGCTTTGCCAAGTTCAGCAGCGACAGCCAGCGGTGTTCCACAGTTGGGGCATTTTTTAGGGTATTTTCCGACGTAGCGTGGAATCGCGAGTCCGCAGGCACAGACGGTGCGGTTATTCCCTCGCGTGAGCGCTCTGCGTAAACCCGGCGTACCAAACAAAGGCGCGGACGAAAATCCGCCGACGTTGGCCGATGTAGTTAATTCGGAGACGAGCGGCATTATGGCAATCCAAGTATCGGCAATTTTATATCGACCGTCCCGTGCCAATAAACCAAACCGATAAGGCCGCGACTGCCCAAACTTGAGACGAATTGGAAGTAAGGGCCGACATTCCCAGAATACGGAATCAGGAATTCAACCTCGCCATCCGGCACCACCACCAGACTTGTCACGTTCGCCCCGC
>JBAVUV010000713.1:0-4342 GCA_049696955.1 Candidatus Sulfotelmatobacter sp.
GCCTGAAGCCATGCCCTGATACGAATCGCGGCGATATTCTGACATGAATCCAGACAATACCCTGGATCCAGACAATACCCTGATCCGAATCCAGGCATGCCTACGGCACGCGGTCTTGCGGAATGTAGCCTTCGGGATAATCTTCTTCCAGATAATCTTCGTCGATGCTGGCGTGGATGGTTAGTGGAGGGGCGAGTTGGTGCCAGGCTTCGCGGTATTTTTCCAGGCGCATTTGTTTGGCTTTGCGGTGGGGGTAGAAGCGGAGCATGGGTTGGGGAGTGCAGATTTCGGCGGGGATTATGTACCAGATGTCGAGGCAGACGACGTGGGCGGCGATGAAATCGATGTCGCGCTTGGTGTAGACGGCGCGGCGTTTGCCGACGGTGTAGGTGGCGCGGGTTTCGTAAGCGTCGGCGCGGAGGGTGTCGGTGCACTTGATCTGGATGCGGAAGAGGTGAACCTGCGGTTGGGGACGGTTGTCGAGGATGAAGTCGTAACGTTCGGAGTCTCCCCAGGGCTTGGAGATGGCGAAGCAGCGCTGGCTGGCCTGGTAGAGGAATGCGGCTTCGGAGCGCTCACCGGTGCGCTTGGTGTTGGGACGGAGGGGGTCGCGCTTCGGCATGACGAACTCCTGAAAGATTTAATTGTATTGGTATTTGTTTCTAATAGTTATTATAGCAGCGGCGTCAAGGTGCTCACTTCAGAAACCTTTCACCACAGGGGACACGGGGGAGCGCAGGGTAGAGGGGGTTAGTTCTGGGCCAGGTTTGGAGTTGGCTTTGGTTTGGCGTGAGCTGGTGTGGGTTTTGTGGTGGAGGCTTTTTTCGTAGGCGCGGCGGCGGACCTGGCGGCGAGTTTCTTTTTGTTGAAGTCGCGGACGATGCGGGCAACGTAGGCTTTGGTTTCGTAGTAGGGAGGGACTCCGTTGTATCGCTCGACGCGCTGCGGTCCGGCGTTGTAGGCGGCGAGGGCTTTAATGAGATCGAAGTTGTAGCGTTCCAGAAGTTCGCGGAGATAACGGGTTCCGGCTTCGACGTTGGCTTGTGGATCGAAGGCATTATGCACGCCGAGTTGGCTGGCGGTTTGCGGCATGAGCTGCATGAGTCCTTGAGCGCCTTTGGGGGAGATGGCGTGGATATTGAAATCGCTTTCGGCGCGGATGACGCTGGTGACGAGATCGGGATCGAGCTGGTAGGTGCCGCTTGCATCTTTCACGGTTTGATTCAGGTCGAAGGGATGCGAGGCGATGGCGGCGGGCTGCGCGAGCGGGGCTGGGGTTGGAGGGTCGGGAATGGATTCGAAGTGGTCGATGTCGGCGGTGGGAATATCGACGAAGTTGGATTGGCCGCGGTCGATATAGAGGCGGGTGATTACGCCGATGGTTTGGCGATGGTCGTGGGCGATGGAGAATCCATTGCGGAGGATGGCGGAGTCGGAGGCGAAGGCGAGGGTTGAGATCAGAGTGATGATCGCGGCGAGGGTTGCGAATTTTAGCGGCGTGTTCATGTTCCGCGATCGATACCTCACGGGCTAAAGCCCGGAATCTCTACGATCTCATATCGCAGCGCTGAAGTGCTGCGCCACCCAAAGTACGCAGGGGCTAGAGCCCGGGAAAGTCTAATTGCCCTTTGCGGGCGCCGCTGAAGCCGCGCCCTTTCAAAGCGCCTGCGAACGATATTTCAAAGCAGTGGCGAGCTGCATGGCAAAACGCCTCAGAGCTAACTTCCAATTACATCTGCCAGGGCGGCGGCTACGCCGCAATTGTCGTTACCTAATGTGATGCTCCAGCCGCGGGAGCGGAGTTCTTCGCAGGCATTTCCCATGATAAACGGATGGCCGGCAAACTCAAGCATTTCGACGTCGTTGTGGTTGTCACCGATGGCCATGACCTGGTCGCGATGGTAGCCGCGGTGAGCGGCCCAGCGGGCGAGAGCGTGGCCTTTGGAGCATCCGGAATTGAGGACGTCGATCATGGAAAGATCGCGCTTGGGATATTCGGTGCGGAGGATGGTGATGCGGTTGTCCAGGCCAGCGGCTTCGAGGGTGCGCAGTGCCTCGGCCATGCGAGAGATGGAACCACAGAACATGGCTTGCACGGGATCGGTGACGAGGGCGTTTTCGAGGGGGATGACGAAATCGATATAGGCCATGTTTTTTTCCAGCCAGCGGCGGATGCTGGCGTTGAGTGCGTCGAGATGTTCGAGGACGATGGCTCCTTTGGTTTCTTTATCAAAGGTAAGAACGGTATGGCTGCGGAATTCTTGCATGGCGGTGCAGAGGTCGCTGCAGGTTTGGCGGGGCATGAGGTCGCGGTGGAAAGTTTCTCCGCTCAGGGAGCGGGTGACGGCGCCGTTGGAGCTGATCAGCCAGAGATCAAAGCCGAGTTGCCGGGCGATGGGGAGGGCGAAGGTGTGGCGGCGACCGGTGACGAGGACGATTTCGATGCCAGCGGCGTGGGCGCGGCGCAGCGCAGCCAGATCGTCTGGGGAGACTTGGAATTGAGGGTTGAGAAGGGTGCCGTCGATGTCGGAGGCGAGAAGGCGGATCGAATTCGGCTTCGGGCTCCGGGCTTCAGGCTTGGGGAGGGTCGAGGCGACTGTCACTTATCCATTGTTACATAGTGTTACGGGAATCCGGCGGACTGGGCGGGAGCCGGACCCGCGAACCTGATGCACTCCGCGCCAATGAGCTAAGCTTTTTTGCGTTTATCCATGGCGACGGGAAAATTAATCAGGTTGTAGGTAGACACGTTGTGAGCATTTTCGATGAGCGCGGTGATGGCGCAGCGAAGTTCGAGGAGAGCTTTCTCCAGTTCCTCTCCCTGCGCCGTGTCAATCAACGAACATAGGTGGCGCACGCGTTCTTCGGGGGAGGTTGCCATCACGTAAGAATTGCAGAAAGTACGAATAAATGCTGTACGGAACTTAACGTAGACAACCTTAAGGCTTCCCCTGTAGCCAGAGAGTGCTTCGGCTTTGCCGTGTTAATATTTCGCATTCCATGGGATTTCTCTCCTTTTTCTTTCACTGGTGGTCATTTTTGCTGATGGCGGTGGCGATTGTGCATTTCATTCGCCGGCGTCCGGATTTTTATTGGATCTTCATTATTCTTTTTCTGGGATGGATTGGGGCGGCGATTTACATCGTGGTGGAAGTGATTCCAGATGCAGGGCTGCTGCGTGGTTCATTTCAGGTATTTCCGCGGCGGCGAAGGATTCGAGAGTTGGAAGCGGCGATTCTGGATAATCCTTCGGCGGGGAATTATGAGGAGTTGGGGCTGCTCTATCTGGATGATGGCGATTTTGCCAAGGCCCGAGGATGTTATGACCGGTCAATTTCGCAGCGAGCGGATTCAGTCGATCCGTTTTACCGGCGAGGAGTTGCGGAGATTGAGTTGGGAGACTTTGGCGCAGCGGTGCCGGACCTGGAGCGGGCGGTGGAGGAGGATCCGACGTATGATTTTCATCGTGGGATCGGGTTGCTGGCGCATGCCTACGCGCAGACCGGGAAGACGCAAAGGGCTGAAAAGCTTTTTCGGGAAGCGACGAAGATTTCTACGAGTTCGGAAACTTATTACAACTACGCTTTATTTTTGCAGTCACAGGGGCGAGTGGATGAGGCGCGGCAGTGGGTGCAGAAGATTTTGGACAAACGGGCGACGATGCCGGGATATCAGAAGCGGCGGGAGCGTGCGTGGTTTCGGAAGGCTTACGGGATGATGGCGCGGTTGCGGTTGTAGGCGGGCTAAAGCCCGGTTAATCTTTTAGGACTTTATGCGGCGCTCAAGCGCCGCTCTTCCGCGGTGCTGCAAGCGTTTTCGATCCACCTTCAGGCGTTCTCAAGAATCTACACGTCAAGCATGGCGGCAAACAGCAGGTTCCTCGACTTCGCATGGCCATTCGCTGCGCGAATTGCCCTGCGAATCTCGGAATGACAACAGTTGGATTAGGGGGTGCTTGTCAGCGGGGCTGAAGACGCTCCCTTTCAAGTCTGAGCTTAGGTTGCCGGCGTGGCGGAAGCTGCACCCTTTCAAATCTGGGCTTATCCCTTCTGAGCTTAGTAGCGGTCGTTGGTGTCGATGTTGAAGCCGAGGATGGCATTGACTTCGACGGGCTGCGAGCCGCGCGTGGCGGGGCGGAATTTCCAGCTGGGAAGTGCAGCTACGATTTTTGCGGTCATGGGTGCGGGGCCGGGCTCGAGCACTTGAAGATTTTTCAGATTGCCGGAGGCGTCGAGTTTGCATTTGATGACGACGCGGGCGTGGGGAAGGTTTGAGGGTAGATCGGTGCGCAGGCCTTGGGGTCCGGTGAGTGGTCCCGCGTTTGGATGGGAGCTGGGATTGG
>JBAVUV010000714.1:0-2847 GCA_049696955.1 Candidatus Sulfotelmatobacter sp.
GCGCCTCCATGATGCGGATCGTCGTCAACATGGAGAAGTAAGAAAAATGTTCGTGATAGATCGTGTCAAACTCGTTGAGCTCAATCAGCTTCAGCAAGTGGGGAAATTCCAAAGTGATGACCCCATCAGGCTTGAGCAAGATCTTCAGTCCTTCGACGAAATCATTTAAATCAGGAACCTGCGCCAAAACGTTATTGCCCAAAACCAAGTCGGCGCAACGGCCTTCAGCAGCTAGCTCTTTTGCCAGTTTTGTCCCGAAGAACCGCACTAAACTGGCAATGCCTTTTTCTACAGCGACTTTGGCCACATTCGCCGCCGGCTCGATCCCCAGCACGGGCACCCCTTGTCGCACAAAATACTGCAGCAGGTAGCCATCATTGCTCGCCACTTCCACCACAAAACTTTGCTCGTTCAAACCAAAGCGGCTCTTCATCTTATTGCAGTAAGTCTCCGAGTGCTTCAGCCAGGAATCAGAAAAGGAAGAAAAGTACGCATAGTCGCTGAAAATATTCTCTGCGCTCTCGTATTCTTCCAGTTGCACCAGGAAGCAATTCTCGCAGACATAAACGTGCAGCGGATAATAATGCTCGCCGCGCTGGAAGTCGGAAGCCGCCGGATAGGTCTCACACAGCGGAGACAATCCCAGGTCCACAAACGTGCGCTGTAGCCCAGATCCACAAAAGCGGCACTGGCGGGTACGGGTGTCTAATTGAATATCTGACGGTTGGGTCATCGTAGCCATAAAATCTCTCAGTCTTTTTGGGGAATCGAGTTCAGGCAACCACCGCTTCCGCGGGTTGCTGCATCCAGCGCAAGGAAGCATCCAGCCGCCCTGCCTTTTGCAAGCGTTGAATCTGGCTGATGCGCAGGTAACGACCACGCTGCAAGTCTTCCGCCGTCAAGCCCGCGGTGCGATAAGCATCATAGAGTTCCTGCGCGCCTTTGCGAGCCGTCCATTGCGGTCGGAACCCGGGGAGCACGCGATGGATCTTATCGCAATTCACGCGGTAGCAACGCTTGTCCGGAGCGCCATCGGGAGCGTACTCCACTTTGCATTCGGGAACGATCTCGGCAACCATGTCGGCGAGTTCGCTGATGCGGTAGTTCTCCTCCGTGCGGCCAACATTAAACGTCTGGTTATGAACGATCTCGCGCGGCGCCTCGAGCGCTGCGACCATTGCGGCAATAATATCGCGAATGTGCACGATGGGGCGCCAAGGTGTGCCATCGCTTTTAATCAGTACGCGCCCGGTTGTAAATGCGGATGCCACCAGATCGTTTAGAACGATATCGAGCCGCAGCCGCGGAGATACGCCGTATGCAGTAGCATTCCGCATGTAAGTCGGACTGAAATTGTCGTCTGCCAAGGGTGCGACATCGCGCTCCACTAAAACTTTGGACTCGCCATAAGGCGTGACCGGATTGAGAGCCGCACCCTCATCGCGGAATGCGTCACCGCCCGCGCCGTATGTACTGCAGGACGACGAGAAGACAAATCGCTTTACGCCTGCCGCTTTCGCAAGTTCAGCCAGACGGACGGAGGCTTTGTGATTGATGTCGTAAGTCAAGCTGGAGTTCAGATTGCCTAAAGGATCATTTGACAAGGCCGCGAGATGCACGACGGCATCAAATCCATCGAGATCGCTCTTCGTCAGATTCCGGAGGTCCTTCTGTATATCTTTGATGCCATCATTCGTACTGCCGAAATCGCAGCCGGCAAAAAGGTCGGTATCCAGACCAACCACTTCATGCCCTGCAGAACGCAGAAGAGGACCTGCTACAGCGCCGATGTATCCCTTATGACCAGTTAAAAGTACTCTCATGATGCTCCTCTCAAAACCTGGTTCCTGCTCGCGAGACTTGGACACTGCAGGAAATTGTTCAGCTGGCAGACCTGGGTTCAACGCACCTAAGGATTGTTGTCACTTCAATCCTTACATGTAACTTCCACGAGCGGAATAGCCCACTGGTTATCGAAGAGAGGTAACCTCTGCCATGTTACCTGCAGGCGTTTCCCCAGATTCGCTACTTTTCGACTCAGGAGTCAGCGCCAGCAGGCCGCCTTCGTGCAACAGATCCGCTGCATTGCGAATCACTGAGAACGGCAGTCCAGAGCGCTCCGCAATATCAAGCAAAGAGTGCCCACCATCGGAAAAATTCAGCACCCAAAGGCGAGCGTTGATCTCCACTTCGATGGACTCGCCGCCGGTAGATCGATAAAGACCTCGTTTGCCGAGTTGCGGCTCGCAATAAGGGCTCAGGTTGCGATATCGCCGGTTATTTTCAAGTACATCGACGACAGCGGTGCAAACGCGAAGCGATTCGCCTAACCGCTCCGGCTTGATGAAGTCCAGATTGTCAGCCGAAGTGTGATATTCGGGGAAGGTTCCCCAGACACTTCTCGTCAGACAACCGACCGGCAGGTTGAATCCAGGAGAACAATACTGCCGCTCGTCATATCCGTAAGGTGAGAAATCGAGGACATCGTACGACTGAGCGTTGTGGCGCAGAACGTGCGGTACAGCATGATCGATCTCAGCGTCTCCCCGACGGCTTTTCTTGTAGTGGAAGCCACTCTCGTTCCCAATGCCGGTGAGCACCAATCCGTGCTGGATGCGGTTTGTTTTGTCGCGATTTTGCGCGAGCCAGGT
Source organism: Candidatus Sulfotelmatobacter sp. (assembly GCA_049696955.1). Classification (GTDB taxonomy): domain Bacteria; phylum Acidobacteriota; class Terriglobia; order Terriglobales; family Acidobacteriaceae; genus Sulfotelmatobacter. The sequence goes on from JBAVUV010000714.1 coordinate 2,652, forward strand.
GATCGCACCAATCGTACCTGGAATGAACAAAAACCGATACGAATATCGCAGATCGCGTCTCGCTAAGTGCTCTGCCAAAGCTGTTGCTACAGTCACTCCAGAAAGATTGTCGTTGGCCAAGGACGGGTGACAGACGTGACACGAGATCAAAACTTCGTCGCTCGAGCGGCCGGCTAGATAACATTCGCCATAGGTC
>JBAVUV010000715.1:0-5065 GCA_049696955.1 Candidatus Sulfotelmatobacter sp.
CGGTACGGCGGTCGATACTCGCAACGACGATTCCCCCAGCAAAAAAACGTTAGCTATTTTGCTTCTGTCATTCTGAGCGAAGCAGCTGCTTCGCGAAGCGAAGCAGCTACGCGGTCGAGGATCTCCACCGCGAAGTACTGTCCTGCGGTGCGCAGTATCATGGATGCACCACCATGCTCCCCTTCAAACTCATCTACAGCGACGGCTATTATCTCCCCATCGGCGCACACGTCTTCCCTGCCGAGAAATACCGCCTGGTACGCGAACGACTCCTGGCAAACGGTGTCGCCGAAGCAACCGATTTTCTCGAGCCGCAACCAGCCACTGACGACGATATCCTGCTCGTGCACACCCCTGAGTATGTGGACAAGCTGAGCACCGGCACCCTCAGCGCACACGAGGAACTAGCCCTCGAAGTCCCCTATTCGCGCGAACTGGTAGACGCGTTCTGGCTTGCCGCTGGAGGCTCGATTCTCGCCGCACGCCACGCGTTAATCGACCGGGTCTCCGTCAACATCGGTGGCGGATTCCATCACGCTTTTCCCGGCCACGGCGAAGGTTTCTGCATGATCCACGATGTCGCCGTGGCCATCCGCCGCCTACAGCGCGACGGCAAAATCCGCACCGCCATGACAGTCGATTGCGATGTCCACCAAGGCTACGGCACCGCCGCAATTTTCGCCGCCAAGCGCGCGCCAGGCGACCCGCTGCCGTCGGCCTCGGTTTCGCCATTAGCCACGCAAGGAGTGCGCCGTAAGAATCCAAATGCAGCCGATGTCTTCACCATCTCTCTCCATCAGCACAACAACTATCCGCAGTGGAAGCCGCCGTCCTCCATCGACGTAGATCTACCCGATGGCATCGGCGACGACGAATACCTGTCGTGGCTCGACAACGCCCTCAGCTCCGGGCTGCGTCAGTCCGATCCGGACCTGCTCTGCTATATCGCCGGCGCTGACCCCTATAAAGAAGATCAGCTGGGCGGCCTGTCGCTGACAATCGAGGGACTGAAAAACCGCGACGAACTCGTATTTCGCGTGGCTCGGGCACGCAATATCCCCGTGATGGTCACCTTCGCCGGCGGCTACGCCCAGAAACTAGAAGATACAGTGACCATCCACAGCAACACAGTAATCGCGGCGAAGGAAGTCTTCGCCGTATCCACAGCAACACGGTAATCGCGGCGAAGGAAGTTTTCGCCGTAACCAAGTGAGCGCGTGAAAAGTTATACTCGATGAAATGATCGTCAGCCCGTCAGATATTACTCACAGTGAGCTATACGGTATTCTGCTCAATTCCGTGGCGCCGCGTCCGATTGCTTGGGTATCCACGATGAGCGCATCGGGAGCGCTCAATCTCGCTCCTTTTTCCTTTTTCAATTGTGTCTGTGTCGATCCTCCGTTGCTGGCATTTGCGCCCGGCCTTCGGCCATCGAAGCAGGCGGAAGCGAGGCACGGCGAGCCAAAAGATACGTTGCAGAATATTCGCGAGACGCGCGAATTCGTGGTCAACATCGTTACCTACGACCTCCGCGAGGCGATGAATTTGACCAGCGGCGAATACGACGCGTCGGTGAACGAGTTCGAGTTGGCGAAGGTAAGTCCAGAGCCGTCTAAAATCGTGTGCCCGCCAAGAGTCGCCGAATCTCCGGTCAGCTTTGAGTGCAAACTGCACCAGATTCTCGACTTCTCTCCCGCCCCCACCAGCAGCAGCCTAGTGATCGGCCAAATCGTTTCGATTCACATCAACGACGCGCACTTAAAAGACGGACGCCCGGATCGCAATTCTTTGGACCTGATCGGCCGCATGGGCGGCATTCAGTACACAAGGACGACGCAGAGATTCGAGATGGTCCGACCGAAGGTTGGATAACGGTCAGTATTGCCTTGGCCTGAGTGCCGAAGGCACGCCATAAGAAAGCCCGGCACGGCAGTGCCGGGAGCAGCGGAAAAAGGAACGAGTCCCGCCAGGGACGGCACTCCTACCCGAAAGCCTCCTTCGCATCAAATGCCATCCCCGATTTCCGCAACATCGCCTCAAACTCGTTCTCATACGACCGCTTCCGATGATGCTCCGCTTGACGCAGAATATAATTCTTCACCGCTTCCTTATTCGTGCTACTTACGCTAAACGCTCCATATCCCTCTTGCCACGCAAAATCCAGCCCAAGCTCATGCAACCAGCGCGACGAATTCGCTTTCAGGACTTGCACAGCCTTTGCCACGGTCATATCCGACGGCAATGCAATCAACAAATGCGAATGGTTTGAAATACCTCCCGCGGCGAGCACCGCAATCCCGTGATTGCGACCGATCCCTACAAAATACTTCCACAGCCTCGGCAGTATTTCCTGAGGAATCAAGTCCCTTCGCTCCTTAGTGCTAAAGACGCAATGGATAAGAATGTTCGGATATTTGTGGGCCATGCGAAAACTATCCGCAGGTAAGAACTCTTTTGTCTGTATCCGACGTCACACGGGAAAAAGTACCGAGAAAATGCCTTCCCTAAACGGTCATCGGTCTCGCCCAGACGCAGTCCCGAAGGGACGATACGAGAAAGCCCGGCACGGGAGTGCCGGGGAGCAGTGAAAAGACGGAACAAGTCCCGAAGGGACGCCACCCGACTGACCGCCTCCTGATCCACCGAACAACCCAGCGCACCGAGCTAGTAATTTCTGGCGACGATAAAGGAATCAGCCTACCAAGAGAAACTGCCGTCCCCAAGAGGGACTCGAGACCGAATGGATTTGGCAACCCGGCACTGCCGTGCCGGGCTTTCAACTCCCGTGCCTGCGGCACTAGCGCATCGCAACCTCCACCTTCAATTGCCCAGACCTAGGCAATTCGTCCAGTGTGCGGCAGTGGCGATGCGGCCTGTTAGAATCATCGTTAAATTATGTTCGAGAATCTTCAGGAAAAACTCCAGCGCGCCTTCAAGTCCCTGCGCGGCCAAGCCCGCCTTAGCGAAGAAAACATTGCCGAGGCGCTCCGCGAAATTCGCCTTGCCCTGCTCGAAGCCGACGTCAACTTCAAAGTCGTCAAAGAATTAATTGATCGCATCCAGGCTAAAGCCGTCGGCCAGGAAGTGCTCACCGCGCTGTCTCCCGGCGAGCAGGTCATCAAAATCGTCCGCGACGAACTGGTCGAGACCCTCGGCAAAGACACGGCGCGCATGAAGTTCGCCTCGCAACCGCCCACGGTCGTGCTGATGGCCGGGTTGCAGGGTTCCGGTAAAACCACAACGTCGGGCAAGCTGGCGAATTGGTTCAAAATCGGCGGCCATCGCCCGCTACTGGTTTCGGTCGATGTCTACCGTCCCGCGGCGCGCGAACAACTGAAAGTTGTAGCGCAAGCCGTCAAGGCGCAAATCTACGAAGGCGAAGTCGGCGAAGCGTCCACGCCCGCGCAGCTCACGCAAGCGGTCGAGCGCCTGGTAAAAGAAGCCCGCCGCGAAGCCATCGTTTCCGGCTGCGACGTGCTCATCGTCGACACCGCCGGACGTCTGCACATCGACGACGAACTGATGAACGAGATGCAGTCGCTGAAAAAGTTGCTGAATCCCTCAGAGATTCTCTTCGTCGCCGACGCCATGACCGGTCAGGACGCCGTTCGCTCCGCCGACGAGTTTCACAAAAAACTCTCGCTCACCGGCGTCATCCTCACCAAGATGGACGGCGATGCCCGCGGCGGCGCGGCGCTCTCCATCCGGCAAGTCACAGGCCAACCCATCAAATTCATCGGCGTCGGCGAAAAGTACGATGCCCTCGAGCCGTTCCATCCCGACCGCATCGTCTCTCGCATCCTCGGCATGGGCGACATCCTGTCACTGATCGAGCGGGCAGAATCGCAACTCGACAAGAAAAAAGCGCAGGAGATGGCCACCAAGGCGCTCACCGGCGACGGCTTCTCCCTCGAAGATTTTCGCGACCAACTGCGTCAAGTAAAGAAAATGGGCTCCATCAAGAGTCTGATGGGAATGCTCCCCAGTATCGGCCCATTTTCCGGACTGCAAAAAGCCGCCGACAGCGTGGACGAAAAACAAATCAACCGCGTCGAGGCCATCATCAACTCGATGACCGTCCACGAGCGTAACCATCACGAAGTAATCAACGGCAGCCGCCGCAAACGCATCTCCCGCGGCTCCGGCACCACCGTGCAGGAAGTGAATAACCTCCTTCGCCAATACGCGCAGATGAAAAAAATGTTCAAACAGATGGGCAAGCCCAGCTTCGCGCGCAGAATGGCGGGAATGAAATTGCCAGGAATGTAGTATTTTGACAGAAGTTCCTTCATGGAATGTTCTGGAGGTCCGGGGAGGGCACGGCTTCAGCCGTGCCACTAGGAGTTAGACCGACAACCGGGCTTTAGCCGCTGAGGGTTTCAGCTCTCGGCAGTACATCGCTCTCAGAAAAACCTGCCGCGTGCTTGTCTAAGGAATTGCTCCATATGAAATGGCGCTCCCTCGAAGAGTCGACTCCCGAGACTGACGTCCGCCCGCTGCGCGAAATCTTTGCCGAGCGTAAAGACATGATCACGAAATATGTTCCGGCGGAGACGAAGGCCGTCCATTCTGCGACGATCGCTGGTCTGAAAGAAAAGCGCCTGGCCGCGAGTATTCTGCCCATGGGCTCGAAGATTCCCGAATTCCAGCTGCAAGATCACGATGCCAAAGTCATCGCTTCTTCGGATCTGCTCGCCAAAACCTGCCTCGTCCTCTGCTTCATCCGCGGCCGCTGGTGCCCGTTCTGCGTCGCCCAGATGGAAGCGATGAACCTTCTCCTGCCGGAAATCGCACAAGCCGGTGCAATCCTCATTGCCATCTCCCCGCAAACTATCCAGCAATCCTTCTTCATGCGCGACCAGCACAAGCTACGATTAACGCTTCTGTCCGATCCCGGCAACAAAGTCGCAAAACAACTCGGACTCACCTATCGCGTTCCCGATGAACAAAAAGCGATCTACCAACGCTCCTTCGTCAACCTGCCCTTCGTGAACGGAGACGCCACTTGGGAGTTGCCGATCCCCGCGACCTACATCGTCGATCGCAATAGCACAGTGCTTTACGC
>JBAVUV010000716.1:0-2191 GCA_049696955.1 Candidatus Sulfotelmatobacter sp.
TCGATGCTGCGCCTGACATGTACCTCAGCCCGAGTCAGATTGCAGAGCAACCTGCTAGTACGGCATCTGCGATGGCCGCCGAGTACACCTGTCCGATGCATCCGGAGATTGTTCGTGATAAACCGGGTGAGTGCCCAATATGCGGTATGGCTCTGGAGCCGGAAACAGTCAGCGCGCCCATCACCCAATCTCAATACACGTGCCCCATGCACCCGCAGATCGTGCGCGATCAGCCAGGGAATTGCCCCATCTGTGGGATGACCCTGGAGCCGATGTCGGTCGCCGTCGAGGAAACGAATCCTGAGCTTGATAGGATGACGCGACGGCTCTGGGTCGGCATCGTTTTCACCCTCCCGCTTCTCGCCGTTATGATCTCGGACCTGCTATCAAGCCGTCCGATTCAGCATCTCCTCGCGGGCCGGAGTCTTGGATGGGTGGAGCTTGCGTCTGCAACTCCGGTAGTTCTCTGGGGAGGCTGGCCGTTCTTACAGCGTGGATGGACTTCGATCGTAAGCCACCACCTGAACATGTTCACGCTGATCTCGATTGGCTCAGGCTCGGCTTACCTCTACAGCGTTGCAGCGGTGTTTCTGCCGCGGCTCTTTCCCGCGTCGTTTCGGGATGTATCTGGCCAGCTCGGCCTCTACTTCGAAGCAGCGGCCGTGATTACAGTGCTTGTCCTCCTCGGCCAGGTTCTGGAGCTGAAAGCGCGGAGCCAGACAAGCGGCGCGATCAAAGCACTTCTCGGACTTGCACCCAAGACAGCGCGTCGTATCTCTCCGGCAGGTACAGACGAGGACGTGGACCTGAAGGCCATCACGGTCGGCGACAAACTCCGTGTTCGTCCGGGCGAGAAGATACCGATCGACGGAGTGGTCATTGAAGGCAGCAGCTCCGTCGACGAATCGATGGTCAGTGGCGAGCCCATTCCGGTAGAAAAGACCGTCGATGCCAAGGTCACCGGAGGAACAATCAACGGGACGGGCAGCTTCGTGATGAAGACTGAGCGCATTGGTGCCGACACCTTGCTTGCACAGATCGTGAAGATGGTACGCGAGGCCCAGCGTACCCGCGCTCCAATCCAGAGACTGGCAGACGTAGTGGCTTCTTACTTTGTGCCGGCGGTGCTCCTGTCCGCAGTCATCACCTTTGCCGTGTGGGCGATGTATGGTCCGCAGCCGCATTACGCTCATGCACTGGTCAATGCGGTGGCCGTGCTGATTATTGCGTGCCCATGCGCCCTCGGGCTTGCAACGCCTATGGCGATTATGGTGGGCACCGGAAGGGGAGCCCGAGAAGGCGTCCTCATCAGCAACGCCGAGGCGCTTGAAATTCTGGAGAAGGTTGATACCCTCGTTGTCGATAAGACCGGCACGTTGACTCTGGGCAAGCCGAAGCTGACAGAGCTGCTTCCGGCCGAAGGCATGAAAGACACCGAGTTGTTGCAAGCGGCAGCCAGTCTCGAAAAGGCAAGCGAACATCCCCTCGCCGCGGCGATCCTTGCGGCGGCCAAGGAAAAGAACATCGAGCTGGTTGCGATCGAAGGCTTTCAATCGGTAACGGGAAAAGGCGTAACAGGCACTTTGGGGGGCAAACAGGTTGCCATCGGCAACGCCGCCCTCATGACCGATGTCGGCGCCTCTCCTGAATCATTGCGTACTAAGGCCGAAGCCCTCCAGAAAGAGGGCCGGACGGTTATGTATATCGCACTGGGAGGACAGTTCGCAGGCCTGATCGCCGTCGCTGATCCGATCAAAGACTCGACGGCCGAAGCCATCGAGAAGTTGAAGCGCGAGGGCATTAAGGTCGTAATGGTCACAGGCGACAACCATGCGACCGCCGAGGCAGTCGCACGAAAGCTCGGTATCGAATTCGAAGCCGATGTACTGCCCGACAAAAAGGCAGCGGTCGTCAAGAAGCTGCAAGATGCCGGCGCAATTGTTGCTATGGCCGGTGACGGAGTCAACGATGCTCCAGCCCTGGCACAGGCTCATGTTGGTATTGCGATGGGAACTGGGACGGACGTTGCGATGAAGACGGGCGGGATCACTCTGGTAAAAGGCGACCTCCGGGGAATTGTAAAGGCTCGCCGATTGAGTCACGTCACGATGAATAACATTCGCGAGAATCTCTTCTTTGCCTTCTTCTACAACGCCCTTGGTGTCCCGCTGGCGGCAGGCGTTCTCTACCC
>JBAVUV010000717.1:0-5244 GCA_049696955.1 Candidatus Sulfotelmatobacter sp.
AGCGCAACTCCCTTGATCCGTGGATCGTCGATCAGACGTTCAGCCTGCTCGTTCGAGAGGAAGAGGTTCGTATAAGCACCGTCGGGGGCGCCAGCTTCTTTGAAGAGAGCGACAAAAGCAAGAGCGCACTGTGGGACCGAGGGTGCATGTTTAACCAAAGCGACGTTGCCGACCATCAGATTTGGGGCGACGAAGCGTGCAAGCTGATAGTAAGGAAAGTTCCATGGCTCGATGCCAAAGAGAACGCCGATGGGACTGCTCTCGATGGTTGCTTCGCCTGAGTGTGGAGCAAGCGTTTGCGGCGCAAGGAACTCTTCGCCATGCTGGGCGTAGTAGTCGATGATGTCGGCACTGAGAGCGACTTCACCGCGGCTTTCGGCGATGAGCTTGCCCATCTCTAACGTGATGAGACCGGCAAACTCCTCTGTGCGTGAGCGCAGGATTCGGGCAGCCTTTGCAAGAACGGCGGCGCGCTCGACGAAGGCCGTCTTCCGCCATTGAAGGAAACAAGCTTGCGCTTGCGCGACGGCTGTCTCCACTTCGGCGTCCGTATGTTCAGTAAAATGTTTGATTCGCTCGCCGCTGTATGGATTGATACTTTCGTAGGCCATGGATGATCTCTTCTCCAACATCAGTAGAATGAACTAGACGTGTAGAAGCGACGAGCGTTGGGTAGCGTAGGCTACCAATCCGAACCAACCGTCGCTGTCACTTGAGAATGGACTGGTCTTTCTAGCAAGTCTGTCCAATCTTGAACACTTCTGTCGCCGACCCACCGAAAGCAAGGTGTAAGCGGAACTCTAACTCTCGCAGAACAAACTTGCGCAAGGATGGCTCTTGGCATTGTCTCGACAGATTTCTCTTTGCTATTTCTCCTTATTATCTCGCGATGCATTACAGATTCAGTCGGCGAAGCAACTGCGCGTTCGCGGCAACGATGATGGTTGAGAGACTCATGGCAACTGCGCCAACGCTCATTGGAAGGTCGAGCCCCCAGTGGACGAAAACGCCAGCTGCGACCGGGATGGCGACAAGGTTATATGCGGTGGCCCACACCAGATTTTGGATCATCTTTCTGTAAGTAGCACGAGATAGTTCGATTGCTCCCACAACATCTCGCGGATCACTCCGCACGAGCACGATTCCCGCCGACTCAATCGCTACATCGGTTCCCGCCCCAATCGCGATTCCAACATCTGCGGTCGCCAGCGCTGGTGCATCGTTCACGCCGTCACCGACCATTGCGACCCTCTTGCCGCCACACTGAAAGCGCTTGACTGCCGATGCTTTGTCAGCGGGAAGAACCTCGGCTGCGACCTCGTCGATACCGATGCGTTTCGCGACCGAATCGGCCACCGTCTTTGAGTCTCCCGTGATCATTGCGACTCGGATACCAAGGCGATGAAGTTCCTTGACGGCCTCATTGGATTCGGGCCGAATCTCATCCTCGACGGCGAAAGCACCGAGCAGTTTCCCTTCGGCGACGACATAGAGAACTGTCTTGCCATCCGACGCCCACTGGGTTGTCAACTTTCCAACTTCCGGGGGTACCGTTGCCTTACCCTCGGTGAGCAAACGCGGTCCGCCGATAAGCACGTTCTTGCCGTTCACTTGTGCTTGTGCCCCTCGACCGGGTAGCGCTTCGAAGTTGGCAGCTTGCAACGCGGGCAGGTTTCGGCGCTTGGCTTCGTTCACGATGGCTTTCGCAAGTGGGTGTTCGGAATTCGCTTCGACAGCAGCAGCATCGGCGAGCAAGTCATTCTCGTTGCCACCCGGCGCGTTCGCGATTCCCGATAATGCTGGCGATCCTCGCGTGAGCGTTCCCGTCTTATCGAAAATCACCATGTCCAGATTCCGGGCACGTTCGAGTGCGAGTCTGTCCTTGACGAGAAGACCATTCCGGGCCCCGATCGATGTCGAGATCGCAATCACTAGCGGAATGGCCAGTCCCAGGGCGTGCGGGCAGGCGATGATGAGCACGGTTGCGGCCCTGATCAGAGCATGTTCTTTATCCCCTGCAAGCCACCAGTACGCGAAAGTAATCGCTCCCGACGCGATGGCTACGTAGAAAAGGATCGCGGCTGCGCGGTCGGCTAGATCTTGCGTGTGAGATCCAGAAGCTTGCGCAGCGGCAACGAGCCGCATGATGCCGGAGAGAGCAGTCTGCTCCCCGACTGCCGTAACGCGGACTCGAAGGCTTCCGCCCGCAGCGACGGTACCCGCAATGACTTTGCCGCCTGGTGCCTTCGAGACCGGCCGGGACTCGCCGGTGATCATCGACTCGTCAACATCAGCAGAGCCCTCGACGACTTCGCCATCCGCCGGGACGCGAGTTCCGGGCCGGACGAGAACAATGTCACCTAGGTGCAACTCAGAGATTGGAACGGCCTGAGTCTCCGTCCCGATTACACGTTCGGCAGTATCCGGGAGTAGCGCGGCCAGCGCATTGAGCGCGCCACGAGCCTGGGAAATGGCTCGCATTTCGAGCCAATGGCCGAGGACCATGATGGTGATCAAAGATGCTAGTTCCCACCAGACTTCAATCTCGAAGAGGCCGAATGTTGCAGCGAGCGACGTTCCAAAGGCGACTATGATCGCCAGACTGATGAGAGTCATCATGCCAGGCTTGTGATCGGCAAGTTCGCCCCACGCCCCGCGAATAAAAACGAGACCTCCATACACGAACACGACCGTTCCAAGTATTGCGGGGAGGAATTTCGAACCGGGGAAGGAAGGCGCTGTGTAGCCAAACCAATGTTGGACGTCGGTCGACCAGAAGACCACAGGAATCGTGAGAGCCAGGCTCAACCAAAACTTGTCGCGAAACATGGCGACGGAGTGTCCGGCATGACGGTCGTGGTTTCCGTGGGCGCCAGACATCTTGCCGCCGGCATGTGCGTCGGCCGCTTGTCCGTGGGCCTCACTGTGATCCATATACCTCGGAGCCTACACCCGACGAGCCGCGCGAGGGTGAGCACTCTTGCTCAGACGAATGGCACTGCCATTGCCAAATTCGGTAAGAACTCAAGGAAGGTCATAATGAATAGCACAACGCCTGTGAAAGATCCTGTCTGCGGCATGGACGTAGAGACGTCTGCCGCTGCTGGACGGACCGAACATCAAGGGCAGACGTATTACTTCTGCGGCTCCAAGTGCAAAGGGAAGTTCGACCTTAATCAGGAGCAATACTTGGGCAAGTCTGCGGGAACGCCGAAGAGCGACCAGGGTTGCTGTAGTTAAATCGGATAAAGCCGTTTCAACTTGCCGTCCTCTTTCTGGATTGTGGCTGGCGTCACAGGGATCACAGGTCAAGCACCGCCGACATGGAAGAAGGGTCGGCCAGCAGTCGCAGACGAAATCCAACTTTCTTGAAAATGCTTTGCACTGTCAAATTGTCCCCAACATTTCAGCGGAGACGCAGCCTAGCCTCTCGCATATAGACGCTACGGTCAGAAAGCGTTTCGTGGAATTTGCCCATCAGCGGTTCGTCTTCGGGACGGATCGACCGGAGCGTGACCTCCGTGCCATCCTTAAGAGGCTTTCCGGTAGAACAGGCCACTCTTACCAAATAAAGCCCGTAGACAGGAGGACTGCCAGTACACTCCAAATGGATAGTTAAAGGCGTGGCACCCGTTTAGGGAAATACAAGATGGGCAACTGGCTTCCGAAATCTGTCGTCTGTCTGAAATCCTACACGCCACGTTTGTTCGCGTCAGATCTTCTCGCAGGAATTACGGTCGGCCTCGTGGCGCTTCCCTTGGCGATGGCCTTCGCGATCGCGTCCGGTGTTCCGCCGCAAGCGGGTCTGTATTGCGCTATTGTCGCGGGTTTCGCGATCTCTGCTTTTGGAGGCTCTTCAACGCAGATCGGTGGTCCCACCGGGGCGTTTGTGGTCGTTGTGTTTGGAATTGTTGCGAGATACGGTATCGATGGGTTGTTCATGTGCACCATGATGGCTGGCGTTCTCCTATTGATATTGGGAGCGACCAGTTTGGGCACGGCGGTCAAGTTCATACCGCGCCCTGTAGTCGTGGGTTTTACGAACGGCATTGCCGTCATCATTGCCAGCACTCAAATCAAGGATTTCTTTGGTCTCAAGATTGATAAGGTTCCAGGTGACTTTGCGTCACGCATTCTGACCCTGGCTCACAACGTTTCATCATTTTCGCCGGTGGAAACATCACTTGCGGTTAGCGGGCTTGCAGTGATTATTCTCTTCATAATTTTCGTGAAGAGAGTCCCCGGTTATATCGTCGCTCTGTTCCTGGGAACAGCGGCCGTTGTCATCTTCAAACTTCCTGTCGCTACGATCGGCACTCGATTCGGTGGCATTCCATCGGGATTCCCAGCCCTCAAGATCCCGCATTTTCGTTTGGACCTGCTCCGACCGCTTATTTCACCGGCGATCACAGTTGCCATGCTGGGTGCAATTGAATCGCTGATGTCCGCAATGGTTTCCGACCGCATGAGCGGAGATAAGCACAACCCAAACGTCGAACTCATGGGCCAAGGGATTGCCAACATTCTGTCCCCTCTATTCGGCGGGCTACCGGCTACGGGAGCCATCGCCCGAACAGCTACCAATATCCGCTCTGGTGCGAAGACTCCGGTGGCGGGGATGATCCACTCGCTGACTCTTTTGGCAGTTGTTCTCTTCGCCGCACCCCTTGCGCGATTTATTCCGCTATCGGTTCTTGCGGCCATTCTCTTAGTTGTGTCTTACAACATGGGCGAATGGCGTGAGATTCCTGAACTTTTGAAACTATCTCGGTTCGAGATTGGGACATGGCTGGTGACCTTCCTTCTTACGGTCTTTGCCGATCTGACTGTCGCTGTGGAGGCGGGCATGATTCTGGCTGCTTTTGTTTACATACGTAAAGTTACACAAACCACTACTGTGGCAGAGGTGACGGCGGAGTACATTCGAGAAGGTCATGTTCACATCTTGCAGCACAAAGAAATCCCCTCCTACGTCGGCATCTTCAGAATCCATGGCCCCTTCCTCTTCGGCGCAACCGACAAACTCGACGCAATTGTTTCTCGCCTGCACGAGCTTCCACCCATCATTATCCTCAGGCTCAGGAACATGACTGCGATCGATTCCACTGGCCTTCAGGCATTGGAGAAATTCGCCGACCAAGTCCACGAATCCGGGCGACAACTCGTTCTTTGCGGAGCCAGAGAACAACCAGCGAAGCGGATGCAAGAGGCGGGATTTTACGGCCATCTCGGACCGCAGAATGT
>JBAVUV010000718.1:0-3361 GCA_049696955.1 Candidatus Sulfotelmatobacter sp.
GAGGGGAATGACGACGAACAGCATTGGGTAGGAAACTCTGATCTGTTGGATGACGGGCCCTTCACCTTTCGAAAACTTTCGGAAGGACAGCAGTGCGAGATCGAACTTACCGGTCCGGCTGACCCTCAGACCGGGATCCAGTTTACGCGAACGATTCACCTGGATGCCGACTCTCCGCGCATCCGCTTTCATGCCTCCATGAAGAACGTGAGCGGGCACACCGTGGAATGGTCGATGCAATCGGTCTCGCAGTACAATACCGGCGATCCATCCTCTAGTTCCGGCTTCAACCACGATTTCTGGACCTTCACCCCTGTGAACCCATCCAGCAGTTATCTCAACCGCTATCATGTTCGCTTCGGCCCGGCACAGAATTCCGCGGTGTCGGTGAGAAACGATGGCTTCTTTGCCGTTCACTACGTCCACATGGCTGCCGAGTTGTGGTTGGACTCGACAGAAGGATGGCTGGCAGTAGTCGATGGCGCCAGCAAATATGCCATGGTGGAACGCTTTCAGTTCGACGAAAGCAAATCTTATCCCGGCAAGGCTTCGGTCATCTTCTGGACGAACGGAGCGGAAATGAGGCTGAGCGATGATGGAATACCTTCGCTCAGCGACGGCACGGATGCATCCCCTTATTACCTCGAAGCCGAGCTTAACAGTCCGATGTGCCGATTGCGGCCGGGAGACTCTTGTGGCTTCGACACGGAATGGTTTCCGACGCGGGCGGGAAACGAATTTCACGGGGTGAAGGATGCCGGCATCGTGACACGCCCACTGCAAAGCGTTCGCCTGGACAACGGAAAAATCCGGCTGACAGGTTCTTTTGGTGTCTTCTCCGCTGGACACCTCGTCGCTCACTTCTACGACCAACATGGTTCGAGCCTCGGAACCGTGGCAGTTGCGAATGTGAATCCCACCGAACCGGTGTTGCTTGAAACGGAAGTTGCCCCATCTGGAAAACCCACGCGAGTCTCCCTTCACCTGGAAGATGATCACGGTATGGACTGGGGTTCTCTTCAGGAAGTACAAGTGGGTAGCGGCGATAATCGCTGATATGAAATGGCCCGCAGAACCACTCATCCTGTTATTGCTGGCGGCGGTTTGCGCAGGAGTGCCCGCCGCGGGGCAGCAGCAGACGCAATCCCCCATCAGTGCTGTCAGGGATGTGAGCGCAGAAGATCTTCTGGCGCGGCCGGTGGGAGCGAACTGGACCTCTTACAACGGCGACTACACCGGCCGCCGCTACAGCAATCTGCGTGAAATCAACGTCGCAAACGCTGCACAACTCCGCGCAGCGTGGGTGTTCCATCCCGGCAACTCCCAGAGTCTGGAGGTAACGCCGGTGGTGGTTGACGGAGTGATGTACGTAACTTCGTCCAATGATGTATTCGCCCTGGATGCGCGAACCGGACGCATTGTGTGGCACTACCAAAGGCCGGTGAGCTCGGGGCTGCTCGACGACGCCGCGGCTCACAAGAATCGCGGTGTGGCGCTGTGGGGACATTTTGTTTATGTGGAAACCGACGATGCCCACTTGCTCTGCCTCGATGCTCGCTCCGGAGGCTTGCGATGGGATATTGAATATGCCGATAAAACCAAACACTACGGCGCGACCAGCGCCCCGCTTGTTGTGAAAGGGGCCGTGATCGTCGGTAGCTCCGGCGGTGACTCTGGAGTGCGAGGATTCCTGGCTGCGTACGATGCTGCGACCGGAAAGCCGAAGTGGCGCTTTTGGACGATTCCCGGGCCGGGTGAATTCGGTTCCTCAAGTTGGCCCGGCGACGCCTATCTGCATGGTGGCGGCACCACCTGGATGCCGGGTGCGTATGATCCGGAACTCAACACTCTGTATTGGACAACCAGCAATCCTGGACCTGACTTCATGGGAGATTCCCGCCCCGGCGACGACCTCTATACGGATTGCGTTCTTGCCCTAAACCCGGATACGGGAGAGTTGAAATGGTATTTCCAGTTCACCCCTCACGACCTCTTTGACTACGATGCCGATGAAACCCCAGTGTTGGCGGATGTAGAGAAGAGCGGCGGTACGGTCCAGCGACTGCTCCTTCAGGCGAACCGCAATGGCTTTTTCTATGTACTCGACCGGAGCAACGGCAAGTTCATTCACGCCACTTCTTTCGTGGAGAAATTGAATTGGGCCGAGGGCATCGATGCGTCTGGCCGGCCCATTGTCTCTGGTCGAATCCCGACCACGGAAGGCACTCTTATCTGTCCAGGCATCAACGGGGCTACGAATTGGTTTTCGCCTTCTTACAATCCTGATACCCGATTGTTCTATGTGATGGCTCTCGAAACCTGCAATCAATATTTCGCAAATCCCAAGCCATTTGTACAAGGACAGACATACTACGACACAGGAACAAAGCTTGCGCCCGATGAGCATGAGCAGAAAATTTTGGTGGCTCTTTCCGTTGCGGATGGAAAGCCGGTTTGGCGTTATCCGCAGACCGGCCAGGGCCGCTCATGGGGTGGAACATTAACCAACACCGGTGGATTGGTGTTTTTTGGAGATGATAGTGGAGCGCTCGAAGCAGTAGATGCAGCGAACGGTCATGCACTCTGGCACTTCAATACGGGCCAGGAGATGCGCGCTTCTCCGATGGCGTACGCAGTGAATGGAGTTCAATACGTCGCAGTCGCTGCGGGAAGTGACATTTTCAGCTTCGCGCTGCCGCGCTGAGGAATGCAGTACAGAAGCGGGCCCGTGAAAGTTTTGTGAGGCCGGCTGACGATCCGCTGATCTAATTCTTCGAGGTGCACCATGCATTTGAAACCCTTCCTGCTGGACATGTGGCTGGCCGCCTATGAGCACGACATCGAATTCAACCTGGCGTCCAGCGAAGGACCGCGCTGGACCGTGAATGAGATCCTGAACCTGGCTAGTGAGGAGGAGCGGCAGCGCTTCCTGAATCACGATTTGCACTACAGCCGTCCAGCGGGCGCCCAGGGCTTACGCGCAGCAATCGCCGAAATGCAGGAGGTTGGTGTCGACACTGTCCAGGTTGTGACCGGCGCCTCAGAGGCGCTGCTTATTCTTTTTTGGCTGGCCGCGGAACCCGGAGCCAATGTTGTCCTGCCTAAACCTGGTTATCCGCCGTTTTCCGCGTTGCCCGAATCCCTGGGGATCGAGACTCGTTATTACGCCGTTCGCAAGGAGAACGACTTCCGTATCGATCTCGAGGAGATCAAGCGGCTGGCGGATCGAAACACCAAGTTAATTCTGATCAACAGTCCCCACAATCCTACTGGCGCGACGATTAGCGATGCGGATTTCGATAGCTTGCACGAGTTCACCGCGTCTCGCGGAATTCAACTGGTGAGCGATGAAGTGTACCAC
>JBAVUV010000719.1:0-2445 GCA_049696955.1 Candidatus Sulfotelmatobacter sp.
CTCTTCCACTTTCGTTTCTTTCCGCGATTGAGCCGAGGCAACCCCCTCCATGGTGTTCATATGAGCTCCTCTCTAAAAGGTGTAAGTATGACTTGCAGATTCGTTCGTGTGACGTTGGTGAGGCAACGCGGCCTCGGGACGTTTAAAGACGGCCTCGTGAAGGGCACGCTTGCGGCAAAGCCACCTCGTACTAATCTGCATCCACTCCTCAACCGTCGTTGCGCTGTCGCCGTCTGTAGGCCGCGACCTTGTGGCGGTTTCCACAAAGCACCATACTACACCAACGGCGATGATGTGATTTGGTGTTGTCAGAGAACCAGAGCACGCATGTCTCGCCCTCACAACGTTTCACCAACTTAAAGTTGCCCGTCGCTAACAGATCAGCAGCAGCTTCAGCCACAGGCGCAAGAATCGCCTCGGGCGTGTCTTTTCGCCAGACTTTTTCGATCTTCAGGGAGCGCGGTTTGTTCCAAACAAGCCGGGGATGACTCTCGGCAGCAGACAGAAATCGGTTGAGAATCGAAGGATTTCCCCGCCGTCCAGCCTTTCGTTTCTCGACAAGCGCGCGAATATTCTCACGGAGCATTCGCGCGGAATCTAAAAGAGATATCCGCGCCGCGTGCGGCCTAACCTTCGGGGCCGAAAGTCCCGCTTGTTTGAGCCAATCCAATACATCCTGATCGCGTTGCAGGAGATCCACAACCTTGCCATTCACGCACATGCGGGTGTTTAGAAAATCCAGCCCAAGATGCCCCGCCAAGAACACCGGGCCGAGCCGTGAATGTCGCTTGCGTTGGGACTGAGTCAAATGGTTGGGCTCGGAAGCAGTGTAACCAGGAATCGCTGTATTGACAAGTTACAGTGAATGTGGTGTAAGCTGAGATGGGCAGACTTTGCACGGCGCCGGCAAGCCGATGCCAGCACACTTAGGAGGACTTAACAATGGCTGAGAATGTTTCAGCGGCAAGACAAAAGAGGGACTCGTCAAGCGCGGAGGCTCCCGAAATACTTTCACGACCCACCGACACCCATTCTGTTGTACCTACTACGTCCATCCGCAAGGTCGAAGCGGATGGCCTTCAGGTTTTTTACCGAGAGGCAGGAAATCCCCAGGCGCCGGTGGTTCTGCTGCTGCATGGTTTTCCCACTTCGTCGTTCATGTATCGCGAGCTGATTCCTCGTCTCGCGGATCGCTACAGGGTAATCGCGCCGGACTTGCCTGGTTTTGGATTTACGGAAGTACCTGAGAAGCGAAAATATGTGTACACCTTCGCCGCGTTGGCGGCGACGGTAGCTGCCTTCACGGAAGCGATCAAAATCAATCGGTACGCACTTTATGTTTTTGATTACGGAGCGCCAACCGGCTTCCGCCTTGCGATGGCTCATCCCGAACGGATTACAGCCATCGTTTCACAAAATGGCAATGCTTATGAGGAAGGGCTCGGGGATGCGTGGGGGCCGATCCGGAAATATTGGGCCTTCCCGAATGCTGAAAACCGCGAAGTCATTGCGAAGAATGTGCTAACGCTTGAGGGGACGCGTTGGCAGTACACACAAGGAGTGACGAACCCAGATAGCGTTGCGCCGGAGTCCTACACGTTGGATATGGCGCTCATGGAGCGACCAGGAAACAAAGACATTCAGCTGGATTTGTTCTTGAATTATGCCTCGAACGTGGCTCTCTATCCGACATTCCAGGAATATTTTCGTAAATCGAAGCCTCCTTTGCTCGCAATTTGGGGCAAAAACGATCCCTTCTTCATTCCCGCAGGCGCAGAAGCATTCCGCAGGGACCTTCCCAACGCTCAGGTCAAGATGCTTGACACCGGGCATTTTGCGCTGGAGACGCACGTTGTGGAGATTGCCGCGGCGATGAAAGAGTTCTTTGACGCGAACCGAGTATAGCCTGGGAGCAAAGCCGGGAGGTGGAGATGACCGCTGAAAACGGAAGCATCGTATTGGTGCATGGGGCGTGGGCTGACGGATCCTGTTGGCAGAACGTCATTCTGCCGTTGAGACGGCTGGGCGTTCATGTGAGCTGCGCTCCACTTCCTCTGACTTCGCTTACGGACGACATAGCGGCTCTCTCCAGAACGCTGGAGAGAATCAACGGGCCGGTGGTGCTCGTTGGGCACGCGTACGCCGGGGCAGTGATTGCCGGGCCTACCGAGGACCGAATCAAAGCTCTCGTGTACGTCTCGGCACTGGCTCCCGGAGACGGTGAAACCGTGGCGCAGGTCTTCTATCGCGAGCCGCCACATCCGGATGCTCCTCATTTGGAGCCCGACTCACACGGCTTCATTTGGATGCCTGAAGACGGCTTTCGTAAAGCAGTCGCTCATAAGGCCTCCGCCGATCAAAAGGCCATTATGGCTGTGGTGCAACGACCGATTGCGGTGAAATGCATTCAAGAAATAACTCCACGACCAACATGGAAGGTAAAGC
>JBAVUV010000720.1:0-3425 GCA_049696955.1 Candidatus Sulfotelmatobacter sp.
AATCCCAAAGGACGCTGCCATCCCGCGTATCATACGCGCGCAAATGACCATCGAGCGAACCGGCAAACAGTACTCCCGGAATCAACGTAGGGGGGGCCATTTGTGCCGCGCTGCAGCCGTACTGTCCGGCGCAAGCTGGTTTCGGCGGATCAGCATGCCAAACCTGTTTTCCTGTGCGCAAGTCCAAAGCGAACAATCCGCCGCCGGCCAGCGGATTGTCAAAATCGTAATCCGATAGGGGGAAATAGCCGTAGCGCCTGTCAGCCGCGCCGCCCCATTCAATTCCACCCAAAGGGCCGCCTTTGCCGATGCGGCTCTTCCAAAGTACCTTGCCCTGATTCGCCGGATCTACGGCATAAACCACTCCCGATTTTTGCGCCAGCAGCAGGACATCCTTTCCGCCAGCCAGCGACTTCAACACCGGGGGCGCGCCGAAATCGTAATCGTCCCCATGCCGATCGGGACAATTGTCTTTCTTCTCCGCCACACAACCGCTGTTCCAGACGTCCTTGGGCGTGAATTGGCGGGACCATAACTTTTTCCCCGACTTCATGTCGAACGCGATCACCGCATCCGATGAATCTGTTGACGGCGCAGAATAATTATTTCCCGTGGCCACATAAATGGCATGCCGCTTCAGGTCAGCCGTCGGCGCCGACCATACAGGAGACCCCGAAGGGCCCCAGTACTGCACCCCCGCCGAGTTCTTCCGCGTGGGCTTGGGTTCGTCAGTAAGAGTGTAGGATTGCCAAATTTGCTTTCCCGTCGCCGTGGCCAGTGCTACCACGCTGCCCCGAAACGTGCAGCAAGGGTAGCTGGGATCGGCGGCCGCGCCTTCTTCTCCCGAAGAAATCGGAACATATAATCGCGTGCCCACCAGCAGTGGCGATCCTGTAATCCGCGCGGCTGGATGCGCCTCTGGCCGCACCTTCCAGATCACCGAACCATCCGCAACCTTCAGGGCGTACACAAATCCATTGGTATCGCCAAACAAGGCTGCCTCGCCTTTGTTGCCGATGGAAATCGCGGTCTTGACCGTAGCGGATGCTTTAAAACTCCACCACATGCAGCCCGTTGCCGAATCAAGCGCGTAGACGGTTCCATCTTCACTGCCGACAAATAATTTTCCCGCAACCGAGGTAGGTTGACCGAAGGTCGCTGCCGCTCCCGGAAAACCGAATGTCCACTTTAGTTTTAGATTCTTGATCTGCTCGCGGCTGATTCCGGCGGCAACTGCCGGCTGAAAACGGCTATTCTGCGGATCCCCTCCCCATCCCGCCCACACTGGTGGATTGGGCGGCGGATCCAGATCTCGCGCGCACATTCCCGCGGCATTCGCTGCCGTGGAAACATTTGCTACGCCCAGATAATCAGCGATTGCAACTCTTTGCGCTTTGGAAAGAAATTTGGCTTCCCATTTCATCCTGCCGGATTCAAGCGCGGCAAGTATGGAGGACGTTGTCATTTCGTGTAGCGCCGCCGGTTCCGGCGCCCGCATGTCATTGCCCGGCCGGTGACAACTTGCGCATTTCTTCGTAAAAAGTGCGGCGCCGTTGGGTGGCGCGGAGGCTTGCTTTCGAGAGCAGCCCTGCACAAAAATTGCTGCTGTCAAGCACAGCAGCAAGGTTCCCGAGTGCGCTCGTATTTCGTGAAACCTTTTGAACATCAACTTGCACATCGATTCATGGTCTCGCATCATCGTCGAGCCGCTTCGCCCGGTTTTACTTGGATGACGAGTCGCATCCCCGCGAATGCAAAGTGTCCGTAGAAAAGCGTAAAGAACTCTGAAAAAGAGGCTTTTCTTAGAGAGTGAAATTGCGGGAAGCGACAGTCATGAGAAATGGCCACGGTTGCGCAACCCGTGGCCAAATTGTCGTCGCACTCTTAACTACTGTTGCGGTGGCGGCGCTTGCTGGCTAGAGTCGGCGTCAGGCGCACCTGAATGACGATTGTGCTCCCATTGCCCACGCTTGGCTTGCATCTCGTCCCATTTCTTTTGCTGGTTCGTGTCCAGCACTGCGCGGATCTGCGAGTCAGTCGTCTTGCGGATGTCCATCATCTTGGCGTGTCGATCCTGCTGGGAAAGAGAACTATCCTGGTGCAGGCTCTCCATTTGAGAATGCTCGGACTGCAGCGCATCCTGCACTTTGGATTGCTGATCGGAAGTCAGATTAAGCTTCTTCGTCAGTTCCGCTGTGCGCTTGGCTGGGTCGGGAGGACCGTGGTGCCGGCCGCCGTTATCCTGGGCAGCGGGCGCTGGCTGATCGTTGGACTGACTATCCTGCGCGGCCGCGAAAGGCGCCGCGATGGCAATCACTCCGGCAGCCACTGAAACTAACAACCATTTCTTTAACATGGGGAAGCTCCTTTTCGAAAGCGATCTGTCTACACGTATAAAGCGAATTATGCGCCGGAAGTTGCGGTGGAGAGCAAGATTCGGACAATCTTTGCATAACTTTACGAAGCCGCAGCTGCGCCGGGTTGCCTCCTGAATCAGGACAAAATTTTACAAGTTCGTGCCGAAGCGCGGGTTATGATCCGATCAAGATGGAAGCGAACGGCCGCGCCAGCTTATGAAGGTTCTTAATCTCCACATTCCAGCGGGGAAGATCAGGCTTGGTCCCCGGTTCGTCTTTCATGTTTTCATCTTCTTACTGCACGGTGCGATGTTTTACCCCTGCCTGTCGATCGCGCAGCAAACTTCTGCTCCGGCCCCTGCCATCGGAGCCAGAATCCTTCACGGTCTGGTGAAGTCGGGAAATATGCCGATTCCCGGCGCCAGCATCTCCGCGGTGGATCCTTCCACAAAGCAGCAAGTAAATACCTCGACGGATGTGGATGGCACATACCGCCTCACGATTCCTGCCGACGGCCACTACACAGTGCAAGTGCAGATGCCGGCCTTCGCTGTCGGCAAGCAGGAGGTAGTGCTCGATGCGACGCATCGGGATGTGCAGGCCAATTTTGAACTGGTTTTGCTATCACGAGTGCGCCAGGCCGCCAGCGAGCAGCGGCAGGCGAATGCAGGAGGACGTGGCTTCCAGAATCTCTCCGTCTTCCAAGCTACATCCGGGCAAGACTCATCTACCGGCTCCATGAGCGATGTTGTGCCATCTGGCATGCCGGTTCCCGGAATTTCGCCGGACAGCGCCACCGAATCTGTGGCGATCGCGGGAAATACTTCCAACTCGTTCAATGCCATGAGCGCTGACGAAATGCAACAGCGCTTCAACGATGCCCGCCAACAAGGCGGGGGCTTTGGAGGCGGCGGAGGATTCGGCGGTGCGGGCGGTGGCCGCGGTGGAGGATTCGGTGGAGGCGGAGGAGGTGGTGCGATGATCTTCGGCCGGCGCGGTTTCGACAGCAACCGCCCCCACGGATCGATCTATTATGGCGTCGGCGATTCGGCCCTGAACGCCTCGCCC
>JBAVUV010000721.1:0-3278 GCA_049696955.1 Candidatus Sulfotelmatobacter sp.
CGGCCGATTGCTTGCGGGGCGGTACCGCATCATCGCGCTGCTCGGTAAAGGTGGCATGGGCGAGGTTTACCGCGCCGATGACCTCACGCTCGGCCAGCCGGTAGCACTCAAGTTTCTGCCCGACGAAGCTGCCCGAGATCAAGCTCTACTCGAGCGTTTCAAGAATGAAGTGCGGATCGCCCGCCGGGTTTCTCATCCCAATGTCTGCCGCGTCTACGATGTCGGCGATGTCGAAGGCCACACGTTCTTCACCATGGAGTATGTCGATGGCGAAGACCTCGCTTCCCTTCTGCGCCGCATCGGCCGTCTACCCGAAGACAAAGCGCTCGATATCGCCCGCCAGCTCTGCGCCGGACTCGCCGCAGCTCACACCAAGGGCGTTCTCCACCGCGATCTCAAACCCGCCAACATCATGCTGGACGGCCGCGGCCAAGTCGTCATCACCGATTTCGGTTTAGCCGGCGTCGCCGATCAGATTCACGGCGCCGAAGTGCGCAGCGGAACTCCCGCCTACATGGCTCCGGAACAGCTGGCGGGAAAGGAAGTCAGCACGCGCAGCGATATTTATTCGCTGGGGCTTGTGCTGTATGAAGTCTTCACCGGCAAACGTGCGTTCTCAGCGAAAACAGGGCAGAAGCCGCGAACAGACGTAGATGCGACTCCGAGCCGGCCATCGTCAATCGTCAAAGATCTCAACCCCGTAATTGAACGCGTCATCCTTCGCTGTCTTGAGAACGAACCATCGGCGCGGCCTGCAACCGTCCTTAGCGTGGCCGCGGCTTTGCCAGGTGGCGATCCGCTGGCAGCAGCTCTCGCTGCAGGCGAGACCCCTTCCCCACAGCTGGTCGCAGCATCCGGTGAGACGGCAGGTCTGCGTCCGCGAACCGCTTTGGCCTGTCTCGCTTCAGTGCTTGTAGCCTTGGGTGCGCTGATATTCGTTGGCGTCCACTATAGCGCCCTGGATCGAATGCGGCTGGAGCTCACGCCGGAGGTCCTTACGCAGAAGGCGCGCGAGATCATTGCGCGGCTTGGATATACGGAGCGGCCGGTGGACAGCGCCTCCGACCTGCAGTACGACACCGATTTTCAGGAATATGTGGAGAAGAACGATAAACCGCTCCCTGATTGGAATGGAGTATTGGCGGCGCGCCCCTCGTTGCTCGGCTTTTGGTACCGCCAGAGTCCCGATGATCTGCAGGCGAATGGGTTTCGGGATCAGTTATTGAACCCGGGAATCGTCACGCGAGACGACCCACCTCCCACACTTTCGGGAATGATCAACGTGGAACTCGATCCGCGAGGGCGGCTCACTTATTTTCAGGCGATTCCACCGCAGAAGGACGGGACCGGCGCGCAGTTCGCGACATTTGACTGGAATATTCTTTTCGCCGCCGCGGGTCTGGATCCCGCACAGTTTCAGAGGGCGGAGCCGATGTGGAACTCGCTGGCTGCCTCCGATATTCGCTCGGCATGGACCGGAACCTGGCCGGGAACGACGCGTCCGCTGCGCGTGGAGGCGGCTGCCTGGCACGGCAAGCCAGTTTTTTTCTCGCTCATCGGCGACTGGACCAAGCCGGATCGCATGAAGAGCGAGCCCTCCACCGGAAAAAAAATTCAGCAGTACATCTTGCTGGCCTTAGCCGCAGCTTTCTTCTTTGGAATCATTCGTCTGGCACGGTTGAATTATCGCCAGGGTCGCGGCGATCGCGAAGGCGCTCTTCGTCTGGCCGCGGTAATGTTTGCGCTTGAGATCTTCCTGTGGCTGTGTCGCGGGCATATCGTTGCCGGTATGGATATGGTGGGCGCGCTCTTCATTGCCGTAAGCACCGCGCTGTTGATTTCAGGCACGACCTGGATGTTGTATCTTGCGCTCGAACCCTGGGTGCGGCGGCGCTGGCCGCAAACCATTATTTCGTGGAGCCGCTTACTCTCCGGCCAGTTTCGCGATCCGCTGGTAGGACGCGATATTCTGTTCGGTGTGATGCTTGGCGCAGTCTGGGTCCTTATTTTCCAGCTTCGGCAAATTCCCCTGTCGCATCTCGGAGCCGCGCCGGCCATGGCTCAAACCGAATATCTCGTGGGCGGACGCGAAGCGCTGGGCGCGTGGTTGATGCAGATCCCGGCTTCAATTCTAGGAACGTTGCAGTTCTTCTTCCTGTTGCTGGGTTTGAAATACTTACTGCGCAAAGATTGGCTGGCCGCGATCGTGTTCGTTGCCATTTTCGCTCTGGCTCAGGGACTTCCCTCCTCGCATGTCTCAGTGGACCTGCCGATGTGGGCGGTCATCTATGCCATTGCCGTGCTGATTGTCTATCGCTTCGGGTTAATCCCGCTGGCTTGCGCCATCTTTACCGTCAACATGCTCGCCAATATTCCGTTCACCGTCGACCTCTCCGCCTGGTATATGAACACCTTCCTTCTCGCACTGCTCAGTATCGTCGCTCTGGCCGGCTGGGGCTTTTATCACTCTCTCGGCGGTGAGCCGATTTGGCGGCCGGAGATCGATTGATCGAGCAGATTGATTACCGCAGACTCATCGCTGCAAATGGATCAGTGGGGCTCAGCCCTGGCTGTCATCCGTCTTCCGAATAAAGCGTTTATTTCCAAGGCCTGAAGAACTTTGTTACCACAGTTCCAGGCGATGCTGACTTTCGTGCGAGGTAATAGCACCTCCTGGCTATTTACCCCAACTGGCCTTCCATTTAGTCTCCTGATTGAGCAGCACTTGGGGGAGGGCTGATCAACATACGTCCCGTGACTCGAATGAGTCTGGGGCGTTTTGTTTTGCGCCGAAATTTCCTCATTAAACCTGGCCGCGCCAACTGTCTGAGCCATCCCTTTTCGATGTATGCTCTCGCGCAGGAGAGCCCTGTGCCTGAATCCCCTGCTAACCCCTTCGGTTCGCCCGCACCTATCTTCCGTGTCAAAGACGTCGACGCCAGCATCGCCTACTACGTGAATGCTCTCGGTTTCAAACTGCGCTGGCGCGCGAACGATGGCTTTGCTTGCGTGGGACGAGATTCCTGCTCGATCTTTCTGACCGATGAGAGCCAGAGCCAGCCCCACATGTGGATATGGATCGGCGTGCAGGATGCCCGCGCACTGCACCGTGAATACGAAACATCCGGCGCAAAAATCCGCAACCCGCCCGAGAATTTCGAGTGGGCGCTGGAGATGCAAATCGAAGACCTCGACGGCAACGTCCTGCGCCTCGGCTCCGATCCCGAGGAAGACAAACCGCTCGGCATCTGGCGCGACGCCGACGGAATTCGCTGGAG
>JBAVUV010000722.1:0-2226 GCA_049696955.1 Candidatus Sulfotelmatobacter sp.
ACAGGGATCTGTGCCGCGGCGTCCGCTTCCGCCGCAGATGAAGCATGATACATACATCTCCGCGCTGGGCTCAGTGAACGGGAAAAACGACGGACGAAAACTTGTCTTCACGCTCGATCCAAAAAACTCCTTCATCGCGTGATCAAGCGTCCCCTTCAAATCACCGAACGTAATATTGGTATCGACGGCCAGTCCCTCGATCTGATGGAACATCGGAGAGTGACTCGCATCGGGAGGATCGTTGCGATGCACCGTCCCGGGAATCACGATGCGCAGCGGCGGCCGCATCTTCTCCATCGTCCGAATCTGCACCGGAGAAGTATGCGTGCGCAGCAGCAGCCGCTCCCGCTGCGGCTTCGACTGCTGGCCTGCGATGAACAAAGTATCCTGCGTATCCCGCGCCGGATGATTGGGCGGAAAATTCAGCGCCTCGAAATTGTAGTAATCGGTTTCGACCACGGGTCCCTCAGCTACGGAGTAGCCGAGCTTCTGAAAGACGCGAACCATTTCGTTCGTGGTCTTGATAACCGGATGCTCGGAACCGATGGGACGGCGAATGCCGGGAAGAGAGATATCCACGCGCTGGTCGGCTGCGCTGCCGTCGGCGTGGCTAACGTGCGCCCCATCCACCAACTCCTGAATTCGGCTCTTCAATTCATTGACGCGAATCCCCGCTTCCCGCTTCGCGTCCTTGGGAGCGCCCTTCAGCCACAGATCATTAATCTGTGTCAGGAGGCCGTTCTTGCGTCCTAGCCATCGATCACGGAACGCCTTGAGTTGCCCGTCGTTGCGAACAGCCGCCGCTTCGTCTGCGCAAGCACGAATGCATTCTACGGCGGCTTTCTCCAGCGCAGCCGCCGAATAATCCGTTAGCTTGGAAACGGTATACGCCATTTTTCGTTCAATAAGCTTAGAGGATTCGTCATTCCGAACCGCTTCAGCGGTGAGGAATCTGCCTTCCACTTGCCAACAGCGGAAAAGCAGGTTCCTCGCTCGCTCTCTCCGCGCGTTGCGCGGCTGCGAGCGGCTCGGAATGACAATCAAGTGTGTCAGAAAGTTGAGAGTAACTACGCTGCCCCGCCGATGGCGCCCTTCGCCTGCTGCGCCAGTGTGGCGAACGCTGCTGCATCGCGAACCGCCAGGTCGGCCAAAATCTTGCGGTCCAGTTCTACTCCGGCGACTTTCAATCCGTGGATGAACTGGTTGTAGCTCAACCCGTTCAGCTTCGCAGCGGCACCGATGCGTACGATCCACAGCGAACGATATTGCCGCTTCCGCTGCTTGCGCCCGCTGTAAGCGAACTTGAGTCCGCGCTCAACCGCCTCTTTGGCGGATCGGTACAGTTTTGATTTAGTAAGAAAGTATCCGCTAGCGCGGTCTAATATCTTTTTGCGTTTGGCGCGGCGTTTGGTTCCGCGTTTTACCCGTGGCATTGTTATTCTCCTTTTCGCTTTCTCTATACTGGCGGCTGGAGGTAAGGACGATTCGCCTTGCGGCGATCTCTGGCCTCTTCACGCGCCTGGAGCCATTGTTGATTGCTGATTTTTTGATTGTTGATTCAATCACTCGGCGGAAGCCGAGATCTTCAATCAACAATCAGCAATCATAAAATCAACAATGCTCTTACTGATACGGAATCATCCGCTTCACTTTGCGGAGATCGCCCGGGCTCACCAGCGTAGCCGTGCCCAGCTTGCGTTTGCGCTTGTGCGCCTTAGACGTCAGCACGTGGCGCAGGCCCGAATGTCCCCGCTTCACCTTGCCGGTGGCAGTTTTGTTGAAGCGCTTGGCCGCGCCCTTGTGCGTTTTTAATTTCGGCATAGTTCCTCGGAATCCGGTGCAGGCCCGTTCTCGGCTGCACCGCGGTTTTCAATAATTCTTGATTTGCTCTGGAATCGTTGACGCGATTGATGCCAATCCTCGGCGCACTTGCTAAGCGCGCGAACCGGAGGTCGAGACTTCCGCCGCTGCTTCCGCTGGCTGCTCTTCTTTTTTCTCCGGCGCCAACTTGGCTTGCGCCATTTTTTCCTGCAGCATCTTTTCCTGTCGCTCGGCTTTCGCCTTTTGCTTGGCTTCTTTCTCTTTTTCCTTCTCGCGTTCCGCCGCCGACTTTTTGGGCGCCAAAATCGCGTGCAGAGTATTACCTTCCTGGCGCGGCCGGAATTCCACAATGCTCTGCGGTTCCACGTCCTTAATCAGCCTCTCCAGGATCGTGCGGCCAAGCCC
>JBAVUV010000723.1:0-11994 GCA_049696955.1 Candidatus Sulfotelmatobacter sp.
TGTTTGCGGTCGGGCTTGTTGCGGGTCAGAACTCTGCTCCCCCGGCGCAGCCACTGCGGCCGGCGCAGGCTGTGTCCTCAGCTTCTCGTCACAAAACCATTGCGTTTGACGAGCTTGTCGACTCGGCTATCCAGCAGGAGCGCCGCATGATCGACTTGCTGCGCAACTTCAAGCCGATCGTTGAGACCTATATCCAGGAACAACAGCGTGACTCCGCCCTTGGCACGTCTCCGAAGAACGACGACTATTTCTTAAGCCGTCTGGATCTCACTGGCAATGCGGTCAGCACCTCTGCATTTGCAGACGAGGAGCACTTGAAGCAGGTTGTGAAGAAGAAGTTGCTCAAGTATGAAGACCCTTTCTCCGCGTCCGGCTTTGCGCAGGCGCTGTTCCCGGACCTGGAACACTTCGATCGGCAACACTATACATTCGAATTTGTCGGCTGGGAGACTCTCGGCGATGTGCGTTGCGCCGCCGTGGACGTGAAGCCCCGGGGGAATTCGGGGGAACATTCCTTTGTCGGACGGATCTGGGTGGAAGATCAGGACTTCAACATTGTGCGTTTCATCGGAACGCACACCTCGAAGGCCTTCTCGAAGCCCGGATTTCACTTTGACAGTTGGCGGCTGAATACCCTGGGCATCATGTGGATGCCTGCCTATGTTTATACCGAGGAGTCGAATCCTCACGATCCCTCGAGCCACGGACTCTGGTTCAAGGCTCAAACCCGGATCTGGGGTTACGACATGGCACACGCGGGAGATCACCGAGAATATGCCAAGCCTCTGACTGACGCGCCAGTGTGGGTCGATCCTAAGCGGCACGAAGCTTCGCAGGACCTGAGCCCCGCTAACACCGTGGGGCAATCAACTTATACATGGGAAGACAATGTGGTGGAGCGGTTGCAGGTTGCCGGATTGATGGCTCCCGACGGCAAGGTTGACGGGATCTTGGAGACCGTGGTCAACAATCTGATGGTGACCAACGGTCTCGACCTCGCTGCGGTTCGTTGCCGTGTGCTGCTGACAACGCCGCTCGAATCGTTCGTGATGGGACGAACCATCGTAGTCAGCCGCGGGCTTCTCGATGTGCTACCCGATGAGGCGACGCTCGCCGCCGTGCTGGCCCACGAACTGGCCCACATCGTTTTGAACCAATCTGTCGGCGTTGAATCTTTGTCGGGTGTAACGCTGCCCTTCTCGGATCTGGAGATCTTTGCCAAACTGAATTTTCATTTCGATCCCGCGCAGGAAGCGGAGGCCGATAAGAAAGGTCTTGAGCTGTTGTTGAAGTCGCCGTACAAAGATCAACTCGCGAATGCTGGACTCTTTCTGAAAGCTCTGCAGGCACGCTCTCCGCAATTGCCGAATTTGCTGCATGGGCGTTTCAGCAATGACTTCGGGAGCAGCCATCTGGTCGGAATGCAGGCACTGGCCAATACCGGCAATAACCTGCAAATGGATCGGGTGGATCAGATTGCTGCATTGCCGCTCGGCTCGCGAATTGTGCTTGATCCCTGGTCGGACCGGATTGAGATGCTCAAGAGTAAACCAGTTCGCCTGGAGTCGGCGTCAGAGAAGATGCCGTTCGAGCTGAGTCCGTTCTTTCCGCACCTCAAGCGGTTGGACGGACAATAAAGCTGGATGGACAATAAAGAATTTACAACAGGAGGAGCGACCGGCGTTTTCTAGGAGCGTTGCGCCGTGGCCGCCACAAAATCAATCAACTGCTGCACTCCGCGCCGTTCGTCTTTGGTGTTGAGATGAAACAACACTCCCATCCCATAGCTGGGATGCGAGGCTTTCACTTCGCCGCTCAAGCGCAATTTTATTTCGTAGGTTCGCACTAAGATTTCAACAGTCTTTCCCACGGCGAAAGCCAGCGGCATTTCGAGATAACAGCCTCCCGGGCTCAGGTCGCTCAGGTGGCAATAGTGCCGTACCGAACTGCCCTTCTGGTATACCTCGGCTCCCAGCCGGCAAGTGTAACGAGTCTGCCCACGGCGGTTGTCCGTTCCGTCACGAAGCCGCGCGGCCGCTTCCCCGTCGTTACCCGTGGCATCCGGTTTTTTTCCGCGCGAGTTCGTCAGCACGCCATCTTCGTCCGGACGAATGGAAGCCTCCACTTTCAATTTCTCGGAGGCCAGCTGACCTCTTGCAGTGTCGTCCGTGTTCATTTTCAGCCACTCTTGCAGTACACGCCTTGAGGTCTGCGGCACATCCACGAACTGAATTCCGGCGCGTCCGTTCCAATCCTGCCAAACCACCTGACCGGAGAGCCGCACGTTCGCCGTCTGTCCCGGCAATTGAAATTGAAAATAAACTTTACAGGTCGGCGGCAGCCGCTTGGCGAAATTCACCGCCATGCCTTCTTCCGCCAGATTCACCAGGGTTGCTTTAGCCTGTTCTCCACCGGCGTAATCGATGGTGGCTTGCGTATGCACCGGGGCGCGCGCTTTGCGACGTTTGTCGCGGTACAGTACGCTTTGCGCGGCGCGCAAGCTGCTTAGCGCGCGCTCGTAGGAAACCGGTTTGTACAGCACGAAGTTCACGCCAAGAGAAAATATCTCGCGGATGTTCTCCTGCCCGGAAACAACGGCGACTGCCAGACTCGCGTCGTTAAGCCGCGAAGTGCGGCTTTCATGCAACAAGGAAGTGACGTCCGCCTGGGTTTGGCAATCGAGAATAATCAGGTCGAAGCGCTGCTGCGCCAGCCTTACGGCAGCGCGCGCAACCTCCACACACAACTCCACCTGGATGCCGAGTTCCTCGAGCACACGATTCAGCACCTCGACCGAAGCCTCGTCCGAGCAAACCAGGAGTGATGAGAGATTCATACCTCCATGCATCGTAGGGTCACCGCGGTTCATCCGACAAGTTACCGGAGTCATTCCAAATTCCACCGCGATGCAGCGCCACTCGGCTAACTGTCATAGCCTCAAGCAGGTGACATCAGTCACCATGGTGATTACAAAAGACCAATGCTCCGGCGTTACACCGTAGTGCTTTGACGCTACCCTCCCCCCTCCCTACGATGAAGAATGCCCGCACCACACCCAGTGCGAGCAGCCTGTGTTGCCTGCGTGCAGCAAGGCTTTTGAGATAACGAATCAGTGAAATTAGAAGTTAAGTAAGGATTTAGAAATCATCGGCGTTACAAAAACGGGATGGCCCGAAGGCAAGACATTATGGCATCGACCAAGAAAATCGACGGCTTCTCTCTGCTGGAGCTGATGATCACCATCACCATCTCCATGATTTTGACTGCGGTGGCGGTGATCACGTTGCAACCGACGCTGCAGCAGCAACACGTCAACGATGCCTATAACACCACATTGACATCGTTACGTCGCGCGCGCGAAGCGGCGGCCGCCGATATGCGCATCTACGTCGTCAGCTTCGGAACTGCTGTCACTACCGGCCCGTCGCCGAATGGAGGCACCATCACGGCCACCCAGAACACCACGACCGGCCCTGTTTTGTTTAGCGCTACCTTGCCAACCGATGTCACGTTTCACGTGGAACCGGGCGTACCTACTTCTCCCACCACAGCGCCGACCACGCCAGACGGCTTTGGCAGCGCCGGGAACACTTTCGACTTTGACCAAGGCATCGGTGCCGCAGGCGGCAACACCGTCTACTTCTACCCCGATGGCTCGGCACGAGACATTAACGGCAACATCAACAACGGCGTGGTTTACATGGGGCGTCCCGGAAGCCTTATTAGCTGTCGCGCCGTCACTTTATGGGGAGCAACCTCCCGCATTCGGGGATGGCGTCTTTACCAAAAAGGTGCATGGACCTGGAGTCAACAGTGAACATAAAACTTTATTCGCGGATGCATAAGCGGGCCCAGTCCGGGTTCTCGCTGGTCGAGGTCATGATTTCAATCGCGATTCTCGCCGTTGGTCTGATTGGAGTTCTCGGCGTGTTCGGCCTGGCTATTGCCGCCAACCAGTCCTCGCAGGAAGATATGATTGCCCGCCAACTCGCCTCCGAGGCCATGGAGAGTATCTTTACCGCGCGCAACACGTCGCAGTTGAGTTTTTCTCAGATCAATAACGTCGCGAACGGCGGCATCTTCGCCAACGGCGCGACAACTCTTCTTTGCGCCGGTCCGACCTATGGAATTGTCGGGGTAGCTGGGGATACTGCTTCGTGCCTTACCGCTACGGGCGCCGTCTGCCCCAACGGTGGCATCCAGTGCTTGGCCGAAGCCGGACCCGATGGCATCGTCGGCACAGCCGACGATGTGATTGTGTCTTTGTCGAACTACACCCGGACTATTGCAATCTCGCCGCTGCTGGATACCAGCGGTAACGTGATTCAAACACTGGTTCAGGTCACCGTCACCATTACTTACTCGGTGCCCAATTCCGCAGTCCCAAAAAGCTACAAGCTCGAAGAATACATTTCGTCTTACCACTAGAGAGGAATTCATGCGGCGCGCACCCAATTCGAGTTTCGGATTTACCTTGCTAGAGCTGTTGCTCTCAGCAAGTGTAGGCCTGCTTGTGATCGCGGGCGCGGTGTCCTTATTCACTCAGGCTTTAAAGGCGACATGGGTGACCTCTCAGAAGTCAGAAATGCAGCAGGATTTTCGCGCTGCGGCCAATCTGATGCAGAGGGATATCAGCATGGCGGGAGCGGGCGCCCTGGGCCAGCAGGGGTTGGCTTATAGCGCAGTCGCCTTGCCTGTCTCAGCCACTAAACCGGTCTACCCTTGCAGTTCAACGGTCTGTAATTATGTCAATGGCGCATCCGTCGCTTACCCTGTCGTAAGCGGTGCCCCTTATATTTATTCTATTATTCCAGGCGCGGGCCTCGGTATTATCGTCCCCGGCTCTGGCGCGGGTGCGACTGACATTCTTACGATAGCCGCCGCCGATGTCACACTAGCGCTGAACTGCTACCAGGTAACGGCAAACACGGGCACACTCGTGACGTTCCAGTTGCCTACGTCACCAGCTTCCACTTGCGTGCTGCCGACCAATGTCACCGCTCCTCAGTCTTTGGCTGACCCAGTGGTCGGTCTGCAAGCCGGTGATATGGTTCTGTTCGGCAACAACGCCGTCGGCATTGTAACGGGCGCTGTAGCCACGTGTTCGCCGACTCCAGCTGCTACGTATTCGGCCTGTTTCACGGTTCCGTTCGCAGCGAGCGATCCAGGTCACGTCAATCAGACCGGTGCTACTTCTGGAAGTTTGGCGCAACTCACTGTCACTTCCACGTTGTCCGCGGTGCGCCTTTTAACGGTCACTTACTACCTTGACATTTCACCGTGGGACGGGGTGACGCCGCGTTTGATGCGCGTGCAGAATGGCAAGATTCCAGCCCCGGTGGCAGAGAACGTTGTCAATCTCCAGTTCACGTTTAATGTAAATAACAACGGAGTGATCTCCGCGAATCAGGCTACCCTCCCGGCTGGCACTACGCCGGCCATGATTACCCAAGTCAACATCGCTCACATGACAATGCGCAGCCAGTTGCCGGGCACGACCGGCTATCAGGGCCTTGATCTCCAGACCTCGATCTCGGCTCGAAATCTGACTTCACAACAGGAGTACCCGATTTCAGGATCGTCCTACTGATATGGACCTCTTGAAACGAAAAAGACTTGTAAGGGGAGTAAAGGGAATGAAGAAAAACACGATGCCTGGCGCAAAAATCGCTTCACGGGGATTCACGCTGATTGCGTCCCTGTTGTTGTTGTTGTTGTTGTCGGGATTCGCGGTTGCTCTGCTGATGTCGGTCAATACTGAGCAGCGCGCCGGCGGTAACGACCTTAATAACACCTATACTTATCGCGCCGCCGAAGGCGCGATGGAGAAGGCGACATCCGACCTGGCCAATACCTTCAAAAACATTCAGGCGCCCACTGCGGCAGCAATCTGCACCCTGAGCACAACGCCAGGACCACCTACGTGGGACACGTCCGTCTCTTACCCTCTTTACAGCATAGCTCCGATTCCAGTAGGAACGGCCGCACCTTGTACTTCGATGACTACAGTTTGGGGCCCAATTCAGTCGGGACCTGACGCCGGACTATACGCACAGATCATTCCCGTCGGTATTAACGTTCAGGCCCAGCGCAACACCGGCGAGTACGTGAGCATGACGCGTACCGCGGAAGTAGCATTGATTCCGGTATTCCAGTTCGGCGTCTTTTCTGATTCCGACCTCTTTTACGGACAGAGTCCCAACCTCGGTTTCGCCGGCCGCGTGCACACCAATGGCGATCTCTACCTTGGCGTGGCCAATGGTTCCTATCTGGTTTTCGGAGATAAGATGAGTGCATTCGGCAACGTAATACGCGACGTGATGGATGACGGCGTCGCAGTTGGCGGCGGCCTCGACGACGGCACCGTACTCGTACCGAACGCAAACAACGGTTGTGCGACGCAATTAGCAGCTCTCCAGTCGGGGGCGACGATTGCCGCGGGCACACACTGCATCAACCTTGCCAATTCCACTGTGGGCAGTGTCTATGGTTTGGGCCCAACCAACGGCAGCGTTGTCGGTGGCCACGGATCGGGGCAGAATCTCAGCACCTGGATCAACACGTCCGAGGGCACATACAACAGTTACCTGATTGATGGCAACGGCCCGAACCCACCTGGCTCCACGTCCGACGGTCCCAACAACACCGGCGCCAGTGATCTAACATTACCTTTTGTAAACGGCACAACTTCCGCCGTTCAGATCATCCGTCGGCCTTTGGCCGGCACCACAAGCACATCCCTCCTGGGAGGCTCGCAATTGGCCTACCAGGCTCAGATTCGAGTTCTGCTGAGCGACACTCAAGCTGGATTGCACCTGCCCGATTGGAATAGCGATACTTCGGGGGACGTGCAGTTAGTCAGCGCGCTGCCCAAGGCGCTGGTTTCTCTGAACCAGGGACTGCTGAGCGGAGGCAGCCAGGCAGGCGCAATCAACGTGAATGGCAGCAACCACTATTACTCCTTCGGTGAGGCCTACTGCGCCGGCACCAGCGCCATCACAACAACGTATGCCGCAGGCAGCGTATGTCCCACCACCCATGGCGGCGACAGCAACTTCGTCGTGCCCCCCTATTACGGACCAATGGCGGCATGGCCCCCGTCCTCACCATCATGGGCTCCTCAGACGTTCCCTGCCGCGAGCGCGGCAAATTTCAGCACCCAAAATGAAGCCTGGGTAAGCGGCACCAGCGACGGTTTGGAGTGGCCGCTCATTGGCGGCTGGCTGCGAGTAGAGGCAAAATGGGCTAGTGACGAGGTATGGCACCCTGTCACCAACGAATGGTTAACGTTGGGTTTTGCCCGAGGCGTCAGCGTGCCGACTCAGCCCGGCTTCAATTGCACCACAACCCCGGCGAATAACTTAGTCACAAATGGTTGCAATGCGCTGGTCGACCACAAAAACGCTATCCTATATTTCCAAGTAACCAAAGACAGTAAGCTGGCTGGTGCGCCTTCGGTCACTGCTGACTACCCACTCACTGGCTCCGGCGTCTATTACGACCTGGCCGCCACCGGGACCAAATCTCAGTACAACTGGTACCCCATTAACTTTTACGACGCCCGGGAAGGAGAAGTTTACGATTCGACCCAGACGGCAGGCACGGGAACGGCCAACGGCGTCATGAATAGCGTAGAGTTGGACGTAGGGAACCTCCGTAACTGGCTCCTGGGAAATACCGGCACCACCGGAAAGAACGTAGATTTCGCCACCCAAAATGGGTACATCCTCTACTTCTCCGACCGCCGCGGTATGCAGTTTGCTCCGGTGGCTGTACCCCAATACCAGTGGGGTGAGTATGGGTTCGAAGATTCGGTGAACTTCTCAAACATGGGCAGCAAGCAGGCGCCCGATGGGAAACTGGACCCGGTTAACTATAACGGCGTCTCGCCGGAAGACGTAAACGGCAATCTCGCACTCGATAATTACGGCGTGTGGGGCGTTGGCGATGCCTTCGGCCTGGCAGCCGATACCGATCACAGCGGTTCGCCGTCCCCATACCTTCACCGTTTTAACACGGACACAATCGCTCTTGCCAACCGCGTCACCGGCGCACGCCACGTACTGAAGCTGGTCGATGGCTCACTGGGCAACGTACCCACCATGCCGCCGGGTAACACGACCAACAATTGCGCCCAGACCGCGACCAACCCCACTGGATGCGGCGGGTTCACCGTCGGCTCGGAGAACCCGGTTTACATCGTGGGAAACTACAACTCGAACTGCTATACGGTAGGCGCCGCCAGCTGCAATCCCGGGACGACTGCCGCGAACGTTGACCTGACGTGGAATGGATCAACCACAGAACCAATGCACTCGGCTGCATCCGTAATCGCCGATGCAGTTACCTTGTTGTCGAATAACTGGCAGGACTGGGGCTGCCTCACGGTCAGTACAGTGTGCCCAAATACTGGCGTGGCTGCTATCGAGCAATACGCCGGCAGCCTGACAATTCCAATCTCCGGCAACGGCAATATCGACCGCTATGGTGTGACCACCTATTACCGGGTCGCTATCGCGGGAGGCAAGTCGATCGCCTTCAACAACGGGTTGAACAATCCGGATGCCTATTTCGGCTCCGATGGCGGCGTCCACAACTTCCTCCGCTTCCTGGAGAATTATGGCGGCTCGCCGACCTCGGCAGGACCGCAGGGACAGCAATCCCTTTATTACAAGGGATCTATGGTGAGCCTGTACTGGAACCAGTACGCCACTGGCACATTCAAGTGCTGCACCCTGGTGTACCAACCGCCGAACCGGCAATACTACTTTGACCCGCTTTTCGCTTCGCCTCAGAACCTGCCACCCGGAACGCCTATGTTCCGCAACGTGGATAATCTGAGCTACCGTCAGAACCAGGTGGCTCGTACCAACTAACGCGACGTTTCGAAGTGAAACCCCGGTCCCGCTCCGCGGATCGGGGTTTCATTTTTTTCTACTATTCCCTTGCTTATGCTTCTCTTTTAAAGTGGCCCGACTAAAATCCATGGAATAAACTTGTTAGCCAATCTGTCGCTGAACTTATGAGCGCCTCTCTTGCCTCTACCTTGCCAAAGGGCCAACGCCAAACGCCCTACCAACTCTGGATCGGCTTCTCTCTCTGCGCCCTCATCAGCATCGTTTTTTTCTTCGTCCCCGCTTTCATTATTCAACCCTTTCGCCGGCAGGCGCCGCGTGCACTTTTAATCGCGATGGCGCTGTGGCAACGCGCTCCGCTCGGCACGCTCATTGCAGCTCTTGGCTGTTTCATTTTTGCTTTCGCATTGTGGAGAAGCGCCAGCCGCTGGCGAAAATCCGTGCTCGTGCTTACGTTGATCGTGGTCGCGTTTTCCGCTGCCATGGCTCGCCTCAACTACTTTGAATGGATGTTCCATCCCATCCCCGGAGCGCGCTTCCTGGCCCAGGCGCAAAGCAAACTCGACCGGAAAGAGATGATCATGTCCGTTCGCCTGGGCGATGATGCGCGCGCCTATCCCATTAGCCAGATGGCGTACCATCACGTTCTCAACGATGTGGTGGGAGCTGTGCCGATCGCCGTTACCTATAGAACGCTCTGTCACACCTGTCTGGTGTGGACGCGAACCGTAAACGGACAAGTGCTGCACTTTTATCTGGCCTGAATCAACAACCAGAATTTCCTGATGCGCGATAAAGACACCGGAACCTGGTGGCAGCAGACTACCGGCAAGGCCATCTACGGGCCGCTGCAGGGCGCAGCGCTAAATCTCGTCCTCAGCGACGAACTCACTTTCGGTGAGTGGAGAACTGAATACCCGTCTGGCCAGGTGCTGGCTCCGGTGGCCAAATATACAAAGAAGTACGACAGCAACTGGGAGCCGGACGTTGCCAAAATGCCCGTCGTCATCAGTTTTCCCGGTACGGAGCTGAAGTCGCGTGATGTTGTAATCGGACTCACGGCCAACGGAGCCGCCCGCGCTTATCCTTGGGAAACTTTTGCCAAGCAGTCTCCGGTGGTGGATCGGGTCAACGGTACGCCATTGCTGCTTGTCCTCGGGCCCGACGGCAAATCATTCCGCGTCTTCCTCAGCCGCATCGATGGCCGAGACGCTGAATTCTTTCTGCAAGCTGACAGCAAGGACTGGACGCTAGTCGACTCCACCACCGCCAGCCAATGGAACTTTCAAGGATGCGCTATTTCCGGCCCCGCGCAAGGAAAATGTCTTGACCGGATCCCCGCTTTGAAAGACTACTGGTTCGATTGGCGGAACTACCATCCCGACACCACGGTCTACAAGCGATGAGCACCTCGGATGACGTCGTTATCCCACTCCGAACAAACCTCTCGGCAAATAATCTAAACTGATAGTCGGGAACAAAAAGAGAGGGATTGATAAGTGTCTGACATTCACGCCATCTTCTGGGATGTTGGAGGAGTTCTGCTCAGCAACGCGTGGGACCACAATGAACGCGCCGAAGCTCTGGAACACTTTCATCTCGACCAGAAAGAGTTTCAAGCACGGCACGACCCGCTGGTGTCGTCGTTCGAACGCGGCGAAATCACGCTGGACGAATATCTGGAGCGCACCGTCTTTTACACGGGCCGTTCCTTCACCCGCGAAGAGTTCCGGGATTACATGTTTTCCTTGTCACGACCGATGACCGACGTTTTGACCTTCGCGCGCGCTCTTGCCGGTTCCGGCAAATACTTCATGGGCACGATCAACAATGAGTCCCGCGAATTAAACCTATACCGCATTGGGAAATTCGGCTTACGGGAAATCTTCCGCGTGTTTGTCAGTTCCTGCTTCGTGGGACTGCGCAAGCCCGAGAGCGGTATTTACCGTCTCGCCGTCGAGATCACGCAGATCGATCCCGAGCAATGCTGTTTCATCGACGATCGGGCTCAGAACCTGGAATGCGCCGCCCAACTTGGCATGCACACGATTCAGATGCAAACCCTGGACCGATTGCGTAAGGACTCGGAAGACCTTGGCGTAAGGCCGTAAGGCAGACGTCTATGCCTTGCGGGGCAATCCCTTGGAAGCTACCGAAGTCGCGGACTTCGGAACGTCAGACTCCGCGCTGGCGAGCGTGAGGTCGCTCGACCAGCATTCCGAAACCAGCTTCCAATCTCCACTGCTCTGCTTGGCGAAGACCCACAAATACTTTCCGCGCTCTTCGCGGCGCTTGCCTGCGGTGCCTGGAACCAGCGCACTATAGCGACCCACTTCGTGAGCCAGGTCGCCAAGCACCTCCACGCGGATGGGTTCCACGGCAACTTCTCCCAGACCGGATTCGATGGCGGAGAAAAAGAACTCGCGCACGGCCGCGGCTCCCCGCAGCAATGGAAGGTTGGAGCGCACCACCACCGCGTCCGGCGCATAGAGATCAAGCAACTCATCGAGCTGCCGCGTATTGCAAGCCAGCACCCACTCCTGAGTCACGCGACGCACCGCAGCCTCACTGCGGCTCATCGGCTCTCCCTTGGCCGCAGCAGCGATCCTCATCCGGTCCGTTTCCCGAGCGCTGTCGGGCGCATTACCTCGCGGGGCTGTGGCGCCGCCTTCTACTCCACCCTGAAAATAATGGTGATGGTAATGATGGTGATAGTGATGCTGACCCGCCGCCGCGCCCGGAGCAGGATGCACTTCGCGCTCGGCTTCCTGAGCTGCGTGAGGTAGTTGAGACGTGGGCCGATCATGCTCGAGCCGCTCATTCTCGAATCCTGCTGGTGCAGGAACCGGCAGGCCGAAATTTGGCAACTCGAGATCGGGCGATTCGGAAGCGCGCGATTCATCCGGCGAGGCTTCTACGGGAAGTCCACACATGCCACAAAATTTATTGGCTTCGCGGTTTTTATGTCCGCAAGAGGAGCAAATAATAAACGCGGCGCGAGTGGTTTGCGCCGCACTTTCCTCGGCGGCGGATTCGGAATCCATCTGCATAGTTAGCCGTTGCATGGCCTGCAAAGCCGCGGCAATTGCTTCCTGATTGGGCTTGGGGCGCCGCATTTCGGGGAAGAGACGCTGACGGG
>JBAVUV010000724.1:0-3025 GCA_049696955.1 Candidatus Sulfotelmatobacter sp.
TACAAGTAGTGTTTGGTGCAAGAACAGATCCGCAATTGTTTGTCTGGGAAAAGTCACCAGTATTCCCATCCGCAATCGTGATCGAGCTGATCGCCAGTGGTGCGGATCCAATGTTCGATAGGGTGACGGGCTGGGGACTACTGCTATTTCCAGTCATTACGCTGCCAAAGTTGACGCTAGTGTTGCCGAGACTGACCACTGGCGTGGTAGTTCCAGTTGGTGTACGGAAAGCGACCATTTGCATGATCCATTGGCTGGATGTATTGAGGGGAGCGCTCGCCGCATAGCTTCCTGTCACTGTCACCAGGCTGTCTTCGGCAATGTCACCGTCCGGCGCCGTCAGCAACCGGCTGGTAAAGCCGCTACCAGGCCCTGTGGTTAGGCTCTGAACCAGATTGGCGCCAAATAGTAGATCGATCGGGTTGGTAGTGGTCACCAGACCGCTCGTACTAGTTCCACTGTTCCCGCTGCTGGCTGCCGTTACATCTACAGGGTTTACTTGATCCGCGCCACTGTATTCTAGAATCCGAACGTCGGGATACTGGGCGCTACTTGAAAACGTGATTGTGACTGTGTTTGCTCCCGCAGCAGCGGCTGCAATATTCTTGGCGTAATAGATCGACTGAGAAGATACACCGCTGATAGATGTCGGACCGACGGCAAGCGTATATACGTTACCAGATGTGTCAGTCACCGTACTGACCCTGGCAGTACTGTCATTCCAACCCACAGCCACGACGTTAAGATCCCCAGCGAACTGTGCGGCATTGAATTTCACTGGCACAGATGCAGCCGCTTGGGGTACAGCGTAATTGCCCTGCACGTAACTAATAAGGGACGTGCCCACCGTCAATGTGACGGTGATGTTTTGCTGAATACCTCCGCCGTTACCAGTTACAGTGATCGGATAGCTACCCGTTGCAGTGCCTGATCCCACCGTAACGGTCATCGTCGAATTACCACTGCCTGGAGCCGTAATCGTGCTCGGGTTGAAGCTCACCGTTGCGCCAGAAGGCATACCCGAGGCGGTTAAGCTGATCGCACTGCTGAACCCATTGCTGACCGCACTACTAATGGTGGTGCTTCCCTGGCTACCGGGCGCAACACTAAGACTTCCAGGCGAAGCCGCCAAAGTGAAGTTCGGCGACCCAGACGTCAGAGTTGCAGCACTAACTATGTTCGAGTAAACACTGAGGTTCCCGGCAGCATCGGTAGCTCGCACTCGATATTCGTAGGTTGTATCTGCTGACAAGTTGATGTCGCTATAAGGGGTGCCCGTCGACACGGCTACCCGAAAGAAGGTTGTGCAACCCGCTCCCGTACATCGCTCTATAAAGTAGCCCGTGACTCCGACATTGTCGGTCGAAGCCGTCCAGTTGAGATTGATTTGGCTGGCGCTCGCCGCGGTTGCAGTCAGATTGCTCGGGGCTGTCGGGGGTTGCGTATCGGGAGTGGCTGCGGTGGCGGTGGTCAGATTTGAGTACGGACCCAGATTTCCTTCGGCGTCCACTGCTTGCACTCGATAGGTGTAGGTTGCTCCATTCGTCAAGCCATTATTGTTATAGGTGGTACCCGAAGATGTGCCGATCTGGGCAAAGTTAGTGCAGGTCGCGCCTGCGCAGCGTTGCACGTTGTAGTCGTTGACCGTCCCGCCAGTTTCGGTCGAGGCGATCCAGGAGAGATCGATCGCCGTCGCGGATGGAGAGATGGCCGTCAGATTTCCCGGTAAAGAAGGAATCGCAGCGGGCGTGTTTACGGTAACAACACTTGAGTAAGAACCATCGTTACCATTTGTATCCTGCGCCCGAACTCGATAGCTGTAGCTCGTGGATGCGGTCAGGCCGGTGTCGTTATATGAGGTATTTGCTGTGGTGCCAATTTGGGCGAAGCTGGTGCAGCCAGCACCCGTGCAGCGCTCCACCAGATATTCACTGATGGTGCCGCCAGTTTCTGTCGACGCGGTCCAGGACAAGCTGGTTTGGTTTGGACTGTTGGAAACTGCAACCACAGCGGCTTCCCATGTCTGCGCTGAGTCAATCGTGAAGGTGGCTGCATAATTTGCAGGCGATGCGGCCGTACCGGTCTCTGTGTCGAGGAAGTTCGATGAGGCTGCCGCCTGTTGTGTAAAGCCGGTTCCCGGCTGGAAAGTTGCGCCGGCAGAAACCTTCGAAAAGCCAATCAATAAGTCGCTCGTACCGATCGTCGTTATGGTGGGACTAGTCACATTGAGACTTTGTGTTCCATTGTCGCTGCCGATCAGAGAGATCGCATCGATTGGCGACGAAGTATTGGAACCCTTCACGACAATGATCGACATCACCAGCGGCATACTCTGGGAAAGATTCATGGTGATAGTCTGCGCCGAGCCCACAATGGGATTCGGTGCATACCAGACTTGCGTGCGCAAATCAAAACCAAGAGCGGTGGTTGTCGGCCCAGCGATCGAGATCCAGGTGTTGCCAAGATTATCGCTGGGAGTGAAGGTGACGCCGAAATGCGAAGACGCACATAGAACGATCAGGTCTCCACCGGTACTGCTGAAAGCCGCAGTCGTGTGCGTCGTCAAGAACGTCGAGTTGTCGTAACTTTGAACATTGACAACGGTCGGGACCAATCCTTTGACTGCAGTCAGGCCGCCAGGAGCAGTCGGCGCACCGTTGTATGTGAATCCGCTTGCCAGACTTCCGCTCTGAGCGTTCGCGGTCACCGTTACTGTTACTGCTCCACCCCCTGCCGGGGTTGTTGCCGTGATCTGCGTCGCGCTTACTACCACCACATTGGTCGCTGCAGCGCTGCCAAACGTCACCGTCGCTCCCGCCGCAAAATTCGTTCCCGTAATTGTTACGGACGTTCCTCCTGCCGGTGGCCCGTTGTTCGGCGACACACTCGTCACCGTCGGCGTCACCACATAGGTGTAACCGCTCGTTAGACTTCCGCTCAACGATCCCGGATTCGTCACCGTTACCGTCACGGCTCCCGCACTCCCCGCCGGCGTTGTCGCCGTAATCGTCGTGCTGCTCATCAC